>NZ_JBIRXS010000022.1:0-124441 GCF_044389235.1 Rhodococcus sp. NPDC019647
CGGTAGCGCAGGGCGCCGCCGTCCTTGTCGGGTTCAGCGATATCGCTGGTGAAGGCGACCACGCCCTCCAGTCCGCTGACGAAATCCTCCGGTATTGCCGCGCTCGCTGACATAGCTCGTGGACTCTCCTCGTTCGAGTGCCCCCGGTCAGAGCGGCACTGCCTCGGCGTTTCGACAACTGCGCTGATCGTGCATGCGGGATGGGCAGGCACTCGTTCGTCCGCGCAATCGGCCTCCCACCCTCCTGGCGTCGCGCGGTGGAGGCGACGGTTCAGCAAAGGCGGGTTCGGTCCCCAAAACTTTAGCCGGTGTCACCGGGAGGGCAGTCAGTGCATACCCGGGAGTAGCGTTCTCCGCTGTGTCATCAGATGCAGAACAGCCGGGTCCGGCGAACCCCGACCTCGCGACGATGCGCGTCGGTTACGGACATCAGGGCATCGCCGGACGGTCCGAAGAGTCCGATCTGGACGCCGAGCAGCTGAAAGACGGCTGGCTGCCGTTGATGCGTCGCTGGCTCGAGGACGCCGTGGAGGCGGGAATTCCCGAGCCCAATGCGATGACGCTGGGCACCGTCGACGAACACGGCCACCCCTGCACGCGCACCGTTCTCTGCAAGGGCCTGAGCCCGGCCGGAGTGCTGTTCTTCACCAACTACGAGTCGGACAAGGGGAGGCAGCTCGCCGCCGTTCCGTACGCGTCGGTGACCTTCACCTGGGTGCCGATCGCCAAGCAGATCACGGTTCGCGGTCCCGCCGAACGGGTCAGCGCCGAGGTCACCGACGAGTACTGGCACAGCAGGCCGCGGGGGTCGCGGCTCGGTGCGTGGGCGTCGGAGCAGTCGCGGCCGATCGGTTCGCGGGCCGAACTCGATGCTGCGCTCTTGCACGTCGCCGAACGCTTCGGCGTCGACGTCGACATCCCGGTGCGGCCGAATTGGGGTGGGATCCTCATCCGCCCCGAGGTGGTCGAATTCTGGCAGGGCCGGGCCAACCGGATGCACAACCGAATCCGGACTTCGAGGCACGGAGACCGGTGGACCGTCGAACGGCTGCAGCCATGACCGGACAGGTGATCCGGGATCGTCGGCCCCGAAGATTCCTCGCAGATACGACCCCACTCGAGAACAAGGACTACCGGCGCCTGTGGACTGCCGGGATCGTCACCGTCATCGGGGGCCAGCTCAGCGTGGTCGCGGTTCCCCAGCAGGTCTACGAGATCACGCGCAGCTCCGCGTACGTGGGCCTCACGGGAGCGTTCGCCCTGGTACCGCTGATCGTCTTCGGCTTGTGGGGCGGGGCCCTCGCCGACGTCATGGATCGGCGCACCCTGCTGACGATCACCACGGTGGGACTCGGGGTGACCTCGGTTCTCTTCTGGGTACAGGCAGCGCTCGGCCTGAACAACGTGTGGCTGGTACTGGGACTCCTTGCTTTGCAACAGGCGTTCTTCGCCGTCAATCAGCCCACCCGCAGCGCGATCATCCCGCGGCTGATACCGATGGGGCAGCTGGCGGCGGCCAACTCGCTGAACATGACGGTGATGCAGTTCGGCGCGATTGCCGGACCCCTGCTCGCCGGGGTCATGATTCCTGCCGTCGGCCTGTCGACGCTGTATCTCGTCGATTCGATAGCACTGCTGGCCACCCTGTGGGCGGTACTCCGGCTGCCCGCCATCCCACCGGTGGGGGAGTCGCGGCGCGCGGGATTCCGGGAAGTGTTCGACGGCTTCGCCTACCTGGCCACCCAGAAGGTGCTGCTCGCGTCGTTCGTGGTCGACATCATTGCCATGGTCTTCGGGATGCCCCGGGCGCTGTTCCCGCAGATCGCCCACGACACCTTCGGTGACCCTGCAGGCGGCGGTGTCGCCCTCGGTCTACTGTTCGCGGCGATGTCCGTGGGGGCGGTCGCCGGTGGTGTGTTCTCCGGCTGGTTGCCGCGGGTGCGCCGACAGGGACTCGCCGTGATCGTGTGCATCGTGCTGTGGGGGCTGGCGATGCTGGGCTTCGGTCTCGTGGTGGGGGTTGCGTCCCCGGGCTCGCGTCCGGTCCTGTTGTGGGCGGCTCTCGCCTTCCTCGCGTTCGGTGGTGCCGTCGACATGGTGTCCGCGGCGTTCCGCAGCACGATGCTCCAGCAGGTGGCCACCGACGAGATGCGCGGACGGTTGCAGGGTGTGTTCATCGTCGTCGTCGCCGGCGGGCCCCGCATCGGTGACGTCCTGCACGGCGCTGCCGCCGCTGCAGTCGCAACGAGCGTCGCCGCGGCCGGTGGTGGCGTCCTCGTCGTCGTCGGTGTGGTAATCGCCGCAGTGGCATTCCCGGCGCTGGTGCGATACAAGGTCGCCCGTTAGGTTCCTGTGCCCTGTCACAGATTTCGGGCACACTGTGGTGCATGGGTGAACCGCAGTCGTCGGAATCGAAGAGGTCCACAGCGGGCGGAGTGGAGATCCGAGGAGGCGGCTACCGGGCCGAGATCGCAGTCACGGGGGCTGGGCTGCGACGCCTCGAGTGGCACGGCCCGGACGGTCCGCGGGCGCTGACCGAAACGTGGGAGCTCGGTTCCAGACCGCCGTTGTCCGCGGGGTTGATCCTCGCCCCGTGGCCCAACCGGATCCGTGACGGTCATTTTGTCTTCGACGGTATCGAACACCAGCTCGAGATCACGGATACGGAGTTCGGCAACGCCAGTCACGGCTTCGTCCGTCGCCGGGACTGGCGTGTCGTCAGCCGCGCCGAGAACCGTGTGGAGATGTCGATCGATGTGGGACTTCACAAGGGCTGGCCGTATCCGCTGCGGGTGACCGTCGAATATGCTCTCGACGCTTCGGGTCTGACGGTCACACACACCGCCACCAATACCGGGGCAATTCCGGCGCCGTTCGGCTTGGGAATGCACTCGTACGTCCGCGTCGGCGACGTTCCCCTCGACGAATGCACGCTCCGCCTGTCCGCAGGCACCCGGTTGCCGCTCGACGACCGCCGGTTGCCGAACGGTGGTTCGCAGGCTGTTGCGGGCAGCGACTACGACTTCACCAGTCCCCGCCCCCTCGCCGGGGTGTCGCTCGACACGCCGTTCAGCGCGTTGGACGTCGACCCGGACGGTAGGTCCCGGCACGAACTGCGTGCCCCGGACGGCACCGGAACCATGTTGTGGGCTAGCCGCGAGTTCGGCTGGCTGCAGGCTTTCATCGCCGATCCGGCGGACGGCAAGCCCTACCCGGGCCGGGGACGGGCGCTGGCCCTCGAACCGATGACCTGTCCACCGGATTCGTTCAACTCCGGCATCGACCAGTTGGTGCTCGCTCCCGGGCAGCATTGGTCCGGCAGGTGGGGCATGACCGCAGTGGGTTCCTGACGGTCCGGTCCGCGGCGACATATGTCCACAGAGTGAGACGGTGTAACACCGCCGGTGCATCGCTCGATAAGTTCCGCGGGGGTTCTTCTGTTGCCGTGTCCGGGTTCGGTCGAGGGCAGTATTACTACGGCAGGTCTCCTCACCGCTTTCCTGGCGTGATTGTGCGTTTGCGCATCGTCGACGCCATCGATGCAGGTAACGCCGCCTCTTCTCGCTCCGGCGGCCACCGGCCGTTCATCTCGGCAGCTCGCACCGCACGAAATGTCTCATCCTCGCGGCGGTACTCCGCTCGTCGCCACCATCGTCTCGCCGCATTCGGCGGCGGGGGCGGGTTGCGGCCTTTCCGTGGACCCTCCTGCAGCGTGCGGGCTGGAGTGGGACTAGTTTCTACCTGAATGAAGTTGTTACTCATTGGTTTGAGCTTGAGAGGGATGCTTCGTGCCTGACAATGACACAAAGCCCACGCTTACCTACCCTGGTGGTGAGCACACGATGTCCATTGCCAGGGCAACCGAGGGCAATGACGGTATCGAACTGGGCAAGCTGCTGGCCAGCACCGGGTACACCACCCTGGACCCGGGTTTCGTCAATACCGCCTCCACCAGCTCCGCGATCACCTATATCGACGGTGAGCACGGGATTCTCCGCTACCGCGGTTACCCGATCGAGCAGCTGGCCGGAAAGTCGACGTTCATCGAGGTCAGCTACCTGCTGATCTACGGCGAGCTGCCGACCGCAACGCAGCTCGAGTCGTTCACCGACCGGATTCGCCGGCACACGCTGCTGCACGAAGACCTCAAGAGGTTCTTCGACGGGTTCCCCCGCAACGCGCACCCGATGCCTGTTCTCTCCAGTGCTGTGAACGCGCTCTCGGCCTACTACCAGGACTCCCTGGATCCGGCCGACCCCGAGCAGGTCGAACTGTCGACCATCCGCCTTCTGGCGAAGCTGCCCACCATCGCGGCATATGCGTACAAGAAGTCCGTCGGACAGCCGTTCCTGTACCCGGACAACTCGCTGAACCTTGTCGAGAACTTCCTTCGGATGACGTTCGGCTTCCCCGCGGAGCCGTACGAGATCGACCCGGAGATCGCCAAGGCACTCGACATGCTGCTGATCCTGCACGCCGACCACGAGCAGAACTGCTCGACGTCGACGGTGCGCCTCGTCGGATCGTCGGACGCGAACCTCTTCACCTCCATCTCCGGCGGCATCAACGCACTCTGGGGCCCGCTGCACGGCGGCGCAAACCAGGCGGTCCTCGAGATGCTCGACGAGATCAAGGCCAGCGGCAGCAACGCAGGCGATTTCGTCCGCAAGGTCAAGAACAAGGAAGACGGCGTGAAGCTCATGGGCTTCGGGCACCGCGTCTACCGCAATTACGATCCGCGTGCGGCCATCGTGAAGCAGACCGCGCACACCATTCTCGACAAACTCGGTGGCGACGACGAACTGCTCGACATCGCGATGGCACTGGAAGAGGCGGCGCTCACCGACGACTACTTCGTCGAGCGCAAGCTGTACCCCAACGTCGACTTCTACACCGGCCTCATCTACCGCGCCATGGGCTTCCCCACGCGCATGTTCACCGTCTTGTTCGCCATGGGCCGGTTGCCCGGGTGGATTGCACACTGGCGGGAGATGCACGAGGATCCCGCTACGAAGATCGGCCGTCCGCGCCAGATCTACACCGGCTACACCGAGCGTGACTACAAGGACGTCACAAGCCGCTGATCTGCGACCTGTGCCGAACCAGACAGCCCTCACCGAGGAGGACACATGACTAAGCCCGAGATCGAGTTCCAGGAGGGACCCGCCCCGACCGACCTGGTCATCAAGGATCTGGTGGTCGGCGAAGGCGCCGAGGCCGTTCCGGGGGGCACCGTCGACGTGCACTATGTCGGCGTCGAGTTCGAGTCCGGCGAGGAGTTCGACTCTTCGTGGAGTCGCGGGGAGTCCATCCAGTTCCCGCTGCGCGGTCTCATCAAAGGCTGGCAGGACGGCATCCCCGGCATGAAGGTCGGCGGACGTCGTCAGCTCACCATCCCGCCGGAGCTGGCCTACGGCCCGGCCGGCGCCGGACACCAGCTGTCCGGCAAGACCCTGGTGTTCGTGATCGATCTGCTGGACGCCAAGGAATAGTTTTCGGCTTCACGTCACAAGTCCCGCTTCACCTCGGTGAGGCGGGACTTGTCGCATTCTGCGCCGGAAGGTGCGGCATCGGATGTGCGTCGGCCGAGTGCAGCTCCACGACCAACCGGGCGCCACCGAGCGGGCTGTCCTCGAAGTGCGCCCGCCCGCCGTGCAGCGCTGCCTGTTGAGCAACGAGCGCGAGGCCGAGTCCCGATCCGCTGCTGGTGGCGTTGGTGCCCCGGTGGAAGCGCTCGAACACCTGAGTCCGCTCGGCGTCCGGTACGCCGGAACCGTTGTCGTCGACGGTGATGACGGTGGCGTCGTCCACGGCTCTCAGCGTGATCCGGACCGCTGTCGCACCCCCGTGCCGGACGGCGTTGGTGATCGCATTGTCCAGTGTCAGCCGCAGTCCGCCGGGCATCCCGCGGACCGTCAGCGGAACGGCGTCGACGGTGACCTGCAGTCCGGGATGGTGCCGCATCGCATCGTCGGCCGCCAGATCGCAGATGTCGACGAGGTCGCAGTCTACGAAGTCCTGGTCGGTGGACAATTCTCCGCGGGCCAGCCGCTCCAGATCCGAGAGGGTCGATTCCACCCGGCCCTGTGCGCGAATCAGATCGCGAAAAATTTCGTTCTGCTGCGCGGACGTCAGCTGATGCGTGGTGAGCACCTCGAGGTCGGTGCGCATCGCGGTGAGCGGCGTGCGCAGTTCGTGGGCGGACACGGCGGCGAAGTCACGCGCGGTGGCCAGGGCGGCGGTGGTCGCGTCCTGCGCTTCGGCGACATCGCGCAACATCGACTCCGCCGCGGAGGCAAGTTCGTCTGCCTCGCGCACCCCTGAGGACGCGGGCGTCAACTCGGGGTCGCGGCGAACGATGCGGCCGGTGAGGTCGACCAGGGGTCGAACCGCCCGGCCACCGAACAACCAGCCGAGGCCACTGGCTGCGGCCACGGCCAGGACGCCGACGAGGGCCACCTGGCGCTGCTGTTCGGCGGTGACGTCCTGGGCCTCCGAGTACGGGACGGCGAGTGAGATCCGGGTCCCCAGGAAGGGCGTCGTCGCCGTGAATGCCCGATACTTCGTGCCGTTGACGTCGACGGACTGCCACCCCGGTTCGAGCGGTGGCAGCCGGGTGGGGGTACTCACCAGAACGGTGTCGCCGCCCGCGGACCGGATGGTGATCGCGAAGGCGCCCTTGTCGCCCAGCGCGCCGAGGAACAGTCCCGCTGTCGCCGCGTTGGGAACCAGCACGTCGGACGCCGTCTCGAGCCGGCGATCGAGTTGGGACAAGTTGTTCCTGTTGATCGCGAGCGCCACCAGAATGCCCAACGCCACGACGATGATGGTCGCCCCGAGCGCCGTGGCCGCCGCGACACGGGTCCGGAGGGAGAACGAGCGCTTCACGACGGCTCCCGCAACACGAACCCCACGCCACGCACGGTGTGCAGGATGCGCGGTTGGCCCTCGGTTTCGAACTTGCGCCGCAGATACCCGACGAAAACGTCCACCACATTGGTGTCGGCCACGAAGTCGTATCCCCACACCAGTTCCAGTAGTCGTTCGCGGCTCAGGACGATGCCGACATTGCGGGCGAGGACCTCGAGCAGTTCGAACTCCCGCTTGGTCAGGGTTATTTCGTGGCCTGCGAGGAAGACTCGGCGCGCCGAGACGAATATCTCGAGAGCCCCGACGCGGATCGGTGGAGCCGCGGGGGCATCGGCTGCGGGGGGCGTGGTCGCACCGCGCCGCCGGAGCATGGCCCGGATCCGGGCGATCAACTCCGCCAGGACGAACGGTTTGACCAGGTAGTCGTCCGCTCCCGACTCCAGCCCGGAGATGCGGTCGTCGACGGTGTCGCGGGCACTGAGTACACAGATCGGGATGTCGTTGTTCATTGCGCGGAGCGCGGTCACGACACCGGTTCCGTCGATGACGGGCATGTTCATGTCGAGGACCATCGCGTCCGGGCGTCGCTCGCTGACCACACGGAGGGCGTCGGCTCCGTCGACTGCGGTGAGAACGGTGAATCCGGACAGGCGCAGACCACGTTCGAGCGAAGTCCGCACGTCCTCGTCGTCGTCGACGACGAGAACACTGGCTGAGTCGGTGGCGGTCACTCCTGCATTGTGCCGTGAGGAGGGGGTGGATGGCGGTGGTCCGGTCGTGTCCGTCCGTACACTCGGGTGCGATGTTTTCTTCGCTACTGGCATTCGAACTGACCGAAACCAACCGTGACTGGCTGATTCGCCGCCCTGCCGAGATCGCGATCTACGTCGTTCTCGCGCTGGCCCTGCGGTTCACCCTGCATCGGCTCATCGACCGGATGACCCGGCAGCGGACTGCCACCGACAAACCGGCGATGCTTCGCCCTCTGCGTGAGCGAGCGCCGAGAGGCATCAAGGAAGCGATGGCGAACGAACGCCGAGCGCAGCGTGCCACGACGATCGGGTCGGTACTCAAATCCGCGGTGTCGATCGTCGTCCTCATCTGGGGTGTGTTGCAGATCCTGGGAATTCTGGGGGTGAACGTCGCCCCGTTCATCGCGTCCGCCGGTGTGATCGGTCTCGCACTGGGATTCGGTGCGCAGAACCTCGTCCGCGACTTTCTGTCGGGCATGTTCATGCTGCTCGAGGATCAGTACGGCGTTGGCGACGTGGTCGATCTCGGTGAGGCCGTGGGAACCGTGGAGACGGTGGGCTTGCGGGTCACCACGATCCGCGACGTCAACGGCACGCTGTGGTATTGCCGCAACGGTGAAATCGTCCGGGTCGGCAACATGAGTCAGGGGTACGCGGTGGCGGTGGTGGATCTGCCGATCGCGCATGCGGCCAACGTTCAGCGGGCATGTGAGGTGGCCCTCGACGCCATCCTGGAGGCGTCGCGAAGTGACGCGATCGAGGCCGACGTGCTCGAAACGCCCGAGATGCTGGGTGTCAATGCCGTGACCGCCGAATCGGTGACGTTGCGCATCACCGCCCGCACCAAGCCGGGACGGCAGTGGGCGGTGCAGCGCACGTTCGCGCGGGCGGCTCTCGCGGCGTTCGAGAAGTACGACATCGATGCGCCGTACCTGTCGATCGTGTCCGCGGCCCGCATGGACGCCTGACGGCGTTGCATTTCAGTACCGTGGCAGGCATGGACACGGCACTGGTCTGGTTCCGGCGCGACCTCAGGCTCGGCGATCTTCCGACTCTGCACACCGTCGCCGAGGCGGGGGCTCGCGCGCTCGGCCTGTTCGTGCTCGACGACAAGCTGCTCCACCCCGCGGGCGGCCCGCGCCGGGATTTTCTCTACCGCAGCCTGACTGCGCTCGACGACCAACTCGAGGGGCGGCTGCTGGTAGTGCACGGCAATCCTGCCGACGTGGTCCCAGCGGTTGCCGAGGCGGTGTCGGCGGGTGAGGTTCACGTGAGCGCCGACTTCGGTCCCTACGGCCGCGAGCGGGATGCTGCGGTTGCCGAGCGGATCGAACTGGTGCCCACCGGATCGCCCTATGCCGTGGCGCCGGGGAGGGTCACCAAGGCGGACGGCGAACCGTATCGCGTGTTCACGCCGTACTTCAGGCAATGGCTCGACCACGGGTGGCGTGCGCCGATCGACACCGGTGCCGCGACGGTCGACTGGATCGAACCGGATGACGTCCCCGTCCGGCGGGCAGCAATTCCCCAGCCGGAGTCCGAGGGCGTGGCCGCGGGCGAGTCCGAGGCTTTGCGAAGGTGGGCGGAGTTCCTGGAGGACGAACTCGACTCCTACGACGATGCCCGCAACCGTCCCGACCTCGACGCGACGAGCCGCATGTCGGTGTACCTGAAGTACGGCAACATCCATCCCCGCACCATGCTCCGCGATCTTTCACGCCGCCGTGGTAAGGGGGTCGAAGCGTACCGGCGTCAGTTGGCCTGGCGAGATTTCTACGCCGACATCCTTTTTCAACGCCCAGACAGTGCGCGCGGCAATTACGACCGCAAGTTCGACGCGATCCGACTCGATTCCGGTCCCGACGCCGACGAGGCGTTCGCCGCGTGGTGCGAGGGAAGAACCGGGTTCCCGATCGTCGATGCGGGAATGCGTCAGCTCCGAGCCGAGGCGTGGATGCACAACCGGGTGCGGATGATCGTCGCGTCGTTCCTGGTGAAAGACCTGCACCTGCCGTGGTGGCGTGGAGCGCGCTACTTCATGGACCGCCTGGTCGACGGCGATCTGGCAAATAATCAGCACGGCTGGCAGTGGACGGCGGGAACGGGCACCGATCCCTCCCCGTACTTCCGGGTGTTCAACCCGATCACCCAGGGTGAGAAGTTCGATCCCGACGGCTCCTACGTGCGCAAGTGGGTGCCGGAGCTTCGCGGTATCCCGGGCCGCGCCGTCCATTCGCTGAAAGCCCTTCGGCCCGAGGGCTATCCGGAGCCTATCGTCGATCACGGCCTCGCGCGGCAGGAGTCCCTCGCCCGCTACGGCGAAATCAAGGCCCCGTGAGTACTTGTTAACAGTGGGCGGTTAAGAAGTACTCACAGGCGCTGGGCGCACAAGGAGGCCGAGGAAGGCGGCCCCGGCGAGCAGGATGACGAGTCCGCCGTAGAGGCGGGTGGTGTCGACCAATCCCACCTCGCCGACCAGGTAGCCGGCGAGGAGCGCCGGGACACTGTTGGCCAGGTAGGCGATCACGTAGATGGTCGAGAGTAGACCCGCCCGCTCATGGGGCGCGGCCAGAGGCATCACGGTATGGATTGTGCCCTGGAAGCCGGCACCGAAACCGACCCCCGCGATGGCTGTTCCTGCCAGGACGATTGCTGCCGAGGATGTTTCGGCGCCGACGAGTGTGACGGCCACACCGGCGATCAGTGCAGAGGTGCCGACGAGCAGCACTCGCCGCGCCGCCACGTTGCGGAGTACGAAGACGGCGATCGCCCCGGTTCCCGTCAGGGTCGCCACCATGATGGCGCCGATCAACGAGGTGTGGACGTCCAAGGCGCTGCGGGCGAGTGAGGGGCCGAGCGACAAGTAGAAACCGCCGAGTGCCCATACGGCGATCAGGCACGGCCCGGTGAGCATGAGCATGCCGAGAGCGGGGGACGGTACCGCGAGCGTCGGGCGCATCGAGGCCAGCGCGCCCTGCTGCCGCACGGCAGTTTCCGGTGCTGCCCAGATGCCCAGGAGCTCGAGGACGAAGAGTGCGAGGAAGACGAGGAACACGGTGCTGGTGGGACGCGGAAGGTGCTCGCTGATCAGACTCGATCCGATGGCGCCGACCGCGAGACCCACCGTAGGCGCGATGCTGTTGACGGTGGAACCGCGGCCGGGTCTGCGCTCGAGGTCGATGAGGGTCGATCCGAGCGCGCTGATCGCGGCTCCGGTCGCAAAGCCTTGCACGACCCGGGCTGCCAGGAGAAGCCCGAGGCTCTCGGCTGAGGCGAACATGGCCATCGCGACCGCCTCGAAGGCCAGCGCGGTGACGAGCACGGGGCGTCGGCCGATGTAGTCCGAGAGAGAACCGACGGTGAGCAGGGCCAAGAGCAGACTTACGGCATAGATCCCGAAGACGAGGGTGGATTGCAGGGACGAGAAGCCCCAGTGGCTCTGGTAGAGCTCGTAGAGGGGTGTCGGTGCCGCTGACGCTCCGAGCAGGGTGGCGATGACCACGGCGACAAGCGTGAACGCAGCGCCGCGGCCGAGTGTGGGTCGCGACTTTGGTGGAGCAACGGGTGCGGCAAGGGTCGTCATGCGGTACTCCCAGCTTTAAAGCAAAGCGTTTGCATTTATGAACGTACGCCGCCGCCATTCTTAATGCAAAGATTTCGCGTTAGTATGGGTTCATGAGCCCGGTCACAGGTCCACGCCCCGGTGGGCGCAGCGCCCGCATCCAGCAAGCGGTGCATGCGTCCACGCGCAAGCTGCTCGCCGAGCGCGAGCGAGCGGACATCACCGTCCCGATGATCGCGGCCGACGCCGGCGTCACCCCGTCCACCATCTACCGGCGCTGGGGCGACATCACCGAGGTATTCGCCGACGTGGCGATCGAGAGGCTGCGGCCCGAGACACCCCCGCGGGAGACCGGCAGTGTGCGCGGTGACCTCGTGGCGTGGGCTCAGGAGTATCTGGAGGAGATGTCCTCGCCGGTGGGCCGGGCCGCGCTGCGCGACATCGTGATGAGTGGTGACATGGGCCGCCCCGACAACGGCACCAACCAGTACAAGTGCGCGGCATTCTGCCGGAGTCAGATCAACGCCATCCTGGAACGGGAGCACCGTTTTTCGGGGACGCCAAGTGCCGCCGAGGGCGTGATCGACCACGTCGTCGCGCCGATCGTCTATCGCATACTGTTCGATCAGGATCCGCTCGCGGAGGACCGTATCGAGGCACTCGTCGATTCCGCTCTCGATGCGGTCGTTCACGCCTGACGCGCGCCTTTCCTGGAGACGTCAGTCCCGCAGCTGCTGCTCGAGCGCCTCGAGCACGGCGACATCCTCGATGGTGGAGGGCACGGTATAGGGCTCGTGGTCGGCGATCTGACGCATCGTCTTACGCAGTATCTTGCCCGAGCGCGTCTTCGGCAGGGCTCCCACGACGGTGACGTCCCGGAACGTTGCGACCGCGCCGATCTGCTCGCGCACCATCGCAACCAATTCGGCGCGCAACGTTTCCGGGTCGATCTCGACACCGGCCTTGAGGACCACATAGCCGCTGGGCCGCTGTCCCTTCAGCTCGTCGCGGATCCCGACCACCGCGCACTCGGCCACGGCCGGATGCCCCGCGACCACGGCTTCCATGCTGCCGGTCGACAGCCGATGGCCGGCCACATTGATGACGTCGTCGCTGCGGCCGAGAACGAAGACGTACCCGTCCTCGTCGATGTATCCGGAGTCACCGGTGAGGTAGTAGCCGTCGAAGGTGGCGAGGTAGGACTTCACGAAGCGGTCCGGGTCGCGCCACAGTCCGGTCAGGGTTCCGGGCGGGAGGGGAAGTCCGATCACGATATTGCCTTCGGTGCCTGCCGGAACGACGTGCCCCTCACTGTCGACCACCTCGACGCGATAACCCGGCACGGGCACGGTGGGGGAGCCGGCTTTGACGGGCATGGGTTCGAGCCCGCGCAGATTGGCGCAGATGGCCCAGCCCGTTTCCGTCTGCCACCAGTGGTCGACTACCGGGAGGTCGAGAACGCGGGTGGCCCACGCATAGGTGTCGGGGTCGAGGCGCTCGCCGGCGGCGAACAGCGTCTTCAACGACGAAATATCGTACTTGGCAATCTCTTTCGCTTCGGGGTCGGCCTTGCGGACTGCCCGGATCGCGGTCGGGGCGGTGAACAGTGCGGCTACCCCGTGGTCGGAAATCACCCGCCAGAACGCCCCGGCGTCGGGGGTGCCCACCGGTTTGCCCTCGTAGAGCACCGAGGTTGCACCGGCCAGCAAGGGGCCGTAGACGATGTACGAGTGACCGACCACCCACCCCACGTCGGAGGCGGTCCACCACACGTCACCGGGGCCGATGTCGTAGACGTTGGTCATCGACCAGGTCAGGGCCACCGCGTGTCCGCCGTTGTCCCGGACCACGCCCTTCGGCTTACCCGTGGTTCCGGACGTGTAGAGGATGTACAGCGGATCCGTGGCAGCGACGGGAACCGGCTGAGCGGGCGAGGCATCGGCGGCGAGGGCGTCCCAGTCGAACCAGGAGGCTCCGTCGTCGCGGTAGTCGGCGGCCGATCCCGGTACCTGCTCGCGATTCTTGACGATCACCGTATGCGGTGGAGTACTCGACAATTCGAGCGCCTTCGCCACCATCGGCAGGTATTCGACGGTGCGCCCCGGCTCGAGACCGCCCGATGCCGTGACCAGCACAACCGGTCCGGCGTCGTCGATCCGTGTCGCCAGCTCCTTGGCGGCGAAACCTCCGAACACCACCGAGTGGACGGCACCGATGCGTGCGCAGGCGAGCATCGCGACGGCGGCCTCGGGAATCATCGGCATGTAGACGATCACCCGGTCGCCGGCCACCACGCCCTGTGCGGCGAGGACGCCGGCGAACCGTGACACTTCGTCGAGCAGCTGTGTGTACGTGTATGTGCGGGAGGCCTCGGGTGCCATTGCCGAGTCGTAGATCAGGGCGTCCTGGTCACCTCGCCCGTCCCGCACGTGCCGGTCGAGAGCGTTGAAGCAGGTGTTCAGCCGTGCGTCCGGGAACCAGCGATACATCGGGGCGGACGAATCGTCGAGGGCGCGCGTCGGTTCCTCGACCCACTCGACTGCCGTTGCGGCCGCCAGCCAGAACTCCTCGGGACGTTCGACGCTGTCGCGGTAGACGTCTGCGTACGTACGTCCGGCGCTCGCTGTCGGGGAGCTCATCGATGTTCGTCCTCTCGCCGTTCACCTTGTGACGTGAAACACCCTATGCGATGGCGGGTGGACGTCGGTGGACGGCGCGGCGCGGGGTCAGTCCATACCGCGCCAACCCACGACATCGGGGTCGTCGTCGGCTGGAGGTTCGGGATCCCGCCATTCTTCCGCGCGCGTGGGTTTGTTGCCGCGGATCATTCCTTCTGTCACGTGCTTCATTTCGTCGTCCTGCCGAGGTCCGTGTTTGGCGCTCGCGCGTTCCATATGCTCGTCCTTCCTCTCGGTCCGCGCCGGGTACCCGACGGGACGAGAGGCGAAACGGGAGACCCGCCGGATCCGGCGCTAGATGCCGAGCGAGGACGCGATCATCGGCCAGGAATTGTGCAGGTCGTCCTGCCAGTAGCCCCACGAGTGGGTGCCGGTGGGATGGAAGTCGAACGTGGCGGGGATTCCCAGTGAGTTCAGCCGGTCGGCCAGCCGGTAGGTGCACTGGTTGGTCCCCGCTTCGATGATTCCGCCGACGATCACCTGGTTGGCCAGGACTCCTACGTCCCCGTTGACGTCCGGACCGTTCAGTGTGTCGTGGTGGCCGGGCAGGCCGGTACCGTTGCTGATGTAGAGGTCGATGCCCCGCAGCTTTTCGGCGTTGACGACGGGATCGTTGGCCACCCAGTCCGGATCGCCCGGGGGTCCCCACATGTTCTCGACGTCTCCGCCGCGGGCGCTGACGACGAAGGTGACGTAATCTCGGCCGGGCTGGATGCTCGTCTCGGCGCACCCGCTGTAGGAGCCGACCGCCCGATACAGAGAGGGGGCGTGCTGGGCGAGACTCAGCACCGATGTGCCCGACATCGACAGTCCTGCAATGGCATTCTCACCGGTCGTTCCCAGTGTGGCGTCGACGATCGGGGGAAGTTCCTCGGTGAGGAAGGTGGTCCATTTGTTGAGGCCGAGGGCGGGATCTGGCTTCTGCCAGTCGGTGTAGTAACTGAACGCGCCGCCGACGGGGGTGACGACATTGACGTTCTTGTCGGCGAAGAAGCCGACCACGTCAGTCTTGGCCTTCCAGGTTGCCGAGTCCTGCCCGCCACCGGCGCCGTTGAGTAGGTACAAGGTAGGGCGGGGGACGCTGGTATCTGCGGGACGAATCACCTCGAGGAGAATCACTTTCTCCATCGCCGCCGAGTAGACGTACATGTTCAGTTGACGGCCGTCGATCTCCTCGATGCGGTCGAGAACAGATCCGTCCGCCGAGGCCGGCTTGTCGGTGGGAAGAGTTCGCCATTCGTCAGCCGACGCCACGGCCACCTGACCGAACAGACTCGACGCGGCGACGACGGCGACAATCAGGAGAGCCCGACAGTGTCCGATCATCGGGAGAGCCCGACAGTGTCCGATCATCGGGTGCGCCCGACAGTGTCCGATCATCGGGTGCGCCCGACGGTGTCCGATCGCGCTCATGGCCGCTCCTCGTGCTCGACTGCACCGCCCGACTACCGTTGGATCCTGATTCCCTCTCACGGTAACGGGGAAACATTCCTCTCGGCGGCCGAAACGGAAGACCCGATCTTCGGTGGAAACGGAATGCTAGCCGTTCGGCAGGCCGAGGTTCCGGTAGCGGGCCAGCCGCGCCGCGAATCGCTCGGCGTCGGGCGCAGCGGTGAGCGTGCGCAGTTCACGGGAAATGGCCTCGCCGACCCGCTTCGAGAAGTCGACGGGTTCGTCGGCGGCGTCGGGTCGCTCGGGAATGATCGCGTCGATGACGCCGTCGCGCAGCAGGTCGAGGGAACGGATGC
This sequence comes from Rhodococcus sp. NPDC019647, assembly GCF_044389235.1. Taxonomy (NCBI): domain Bacteria; kingdom Bacillati; phylum Actinomycetota; class Actinomycetes; order Mycobacteriales; family Nocardiaceae; genus Rhodococcus; species Rhodococcus sp. NPDC019647. The sequence goes on from NZ_JBIRXS010000022.1 coordinate 15,611, forward strand.
CCTGTGCGGCCGCCATCTCGGGGGCGTGCGTGGTGTCGCGGTGGACGATGGCACTGGCACCTTCCGGAGGCAGCGGCGCCAGCCAGCCGTTCTGTGCGGCGAGGACACGGTCCGCGGGAAGGAACGCCAGCGCCCCGCCGCCGGTGCCCTGTCCCAGCAGAACCGAGACGGTCGGAGTCTTCAGCGTCACCAGATCGGAGATGCAGCGCGCAATTTCCGGTGCCAGTCCGCGTTCCTCCGCCTCTTTCGACAGCGCCGCGCCGAGGGTGTCGATGACGAGGACCAGTGGTATCTGCAACTCCTCCGCGAGACGCATGCCCCGACGGGCCTCGCGCAGGGCGGCCGGTCCCATGGTGTTGAGCGCGGACTGTCCGGCGCGGTCCTGACCCAGGAGAACACAGGGGGCACCGCGGAACCGCGCCAGCGACAACAACACAGTGCCCTCGGTTTCCCCCTGCCCCGTTCCACTGAGCGGGACCTGCTCCGTGGCCGCGTGCCGGAGGAGGTGACGGATACCGGGACGGTCGGCGCGCCGCGAGAGCATCACCGACTGCCAGGCAGGGACGTCGGGAATCTCGACGTCCGGGATCTCGGCGGTGACCGTCGGTGTGGCAGGAGGGTCGATCAGCACGCGCAGGGCGCGATGCACCAGGAGCCGTAGCCGACTGGCGGGGACCACGCCGTCGATGACACCGTTGCGGTACAGGTTTTCCGACGTCTGCACGCCGTCGGGGAACTTCTCGCCGTAGAGCGCCGCGTAGACGCGGGGACCGAGGAACCCGACCAGCGCACCGGGTTCGGCCACGGTGATGTGCCCGAGTGAACCCCAGGACGCGAAAACTCCGCCGGTGGTGGGATTGCGCAAATACACCAGATACGGCAGGTGCGCCGCCTTGTGGGTCGCCACAGCCGCGGCGATCTTGACCATCTGCACGAAGGCGACGGTGCCCTCCTGCATCCGCGTGCCCCCGGACGTGGGGGAGGCGAGCAGGGGCAGCCCCTCGCGGGTGGCGCGCTCGATGGCGCTGACGATGCGTTCGGCCGCCGCCACTCCGATCGAACCCGCGAGGAACGCGAACTCGCAGGCGATCACCGCGACCCGGCGCCCACGAACCGTGCCGACTCCGGTGAGCACCGATTCGTCGACGCCCGACTTCTCGGTGGCCTTCATCAGGTCCGTTCCGTACTTGTCGTCGGGCCGCACGTCCACCGGGGTGGTGTCCCAGGAGACGTAACTGCCCTGATCCAACACCAATTCGAGGACGTCGTGGGCGGAGATCTTGGCGGCCATGGCCCTGAGAGTAGCGGTACGTCCGCAGGGAGCGATGCCTGCTACGGCGGGTGACGGCAGTCCATTCAGGGGGAACAGCGCAAACAGCGCCGACACACCGTCGCCGGTGTCTAGAGTCGAAGACGTCGATGCAGGTTGGGCATGAGAACGACAACTTCCCCCGAGGGGAGCAGTCCCATGGATCTCCACACTGTCACGGACGTCGTTCGACGACCATCCGACAGGCCGGGGGAGGCGTGGCGTGACGGCGACGCCTGGCTGGCCGGGGGCACGTGGTTGTTCTCCGTCCCGCAGCCCGACGTCCGCCGCCTCGTCGACATCACCACTCTCGGCTGGGACGCGCTGGTGGCCGGTGACGCCGGCCTGGAGATCGGTGCCACGTGCACGATCCGGGAGCTTTATGCGCTGGAGCCGCCGGGCGACTGGCTCGCCGGCCCGTTGCTGGCCACGAGTTGCGAGGCGTTTCTGGCGTCGTTCAAGGTATGGAATTCGGCGACAGTCGGCGGCAACATCTGCATGTCACTGCCTGCCGGCCCGATGATCACGCTGACCGTCGCGCTGGAGGCGACCTACACGCTCTGGAATGCCGACGGATCCGAACGCACCGTCGACGCCGCCGACTTCGTGACGGGAGATCACCGGAACATCCTCGCGCCGGGTGACATCCTGCGGCGCATCGACATTCCGGTGAGTGCCTTGCGTAAGCGTCACACCCACCGCCGTTTCACCCTCACGCAGTTGGGTCGTTCCACAATCTTCCTGATCGCCACGCAGTCGCCCGGAACCGAAGACTTGCTGCTCACCCTGACTGCGGGCACCACCCGTCCGGTGCGCCTGTCGTTCCACTCCATGCCCGACGCCGACGCGCTGCGCCGCAGCATCGACGACCTACCCGCCGATGTGTGGTTCGACGATCCGAACGGCACTCCCGACCACCGCCGTCACCTGGCGAAACACTTCGCCGAAGAGATTCGCAGTGAACTGGTACCGGGAGAACTGTCATGACGTACACCGTGAACGGCAAGACGTTCGACGAACAACCCGAGCCGGGCCAGTGCCTCCGCACCTTCGTGCGCGCACTGGGCCATCACGGTGTGAAGAAGGGATGCGACGCGGGTGATTGCGGCGCGTGCACGGTATGGCTCGACGGCGTCCCTGTGCACAGCTGCATCACCCCTGCATTCCGGGCCGACAGCCACGAGGTAACCACCATCGAGGGGCTGGGCTCACCCGATAACCTGCACGCGGTGCAGCGCTGCTTCCGCGATGCGCCGGGCTTCCAGTGCGGTTTCTGCACTGCCGGCATGATCATGACCTCGGCGACGTTCACGGACGCGCAGAAGGCGGATCTGCCTCGCGCGCTGAAAGGTAACCTCTGCCGTTGCACCGGGTACCGGGCGATCGAAGACGCGATCAACGGTGTCACCGAGATCGAGGAAGCGCTGCCGGGCAAGGCCGTCGGCACCAGTGTGGGGGCGCCCGCAGCCACCGACGTGGTGACGGGCCGCGCCGAGTTCACCATGGACACCGAGATCGAGGGCATGCTGCAGCTGAAGGTGCTGCACTCCCCGCACGCCCATGCGCGCATCGTCTCCGTCGACAAGACCGCGGCGCTCGCCGTTCCCGGGGTGCTGCGGGTCTACACGTGGCAGGACGTGCCCCGGAAGAGGTTCACCACGGCAATCCACACCGATCACCTCGTCGACCCCGACGACACCTACATCCTCGACGACACCGTGCGGTTCGCCGGGCAGCGGGTGGTCGCGGTACTCGCCGACTCCGTCGCCGCCGCCGAGGAGGGATGCCGGAAGGTGGTGGTCGAATACGACGTGCTGCCTGCGGTGTTCGACCCGGAGGAAGCGATGGCGGACGGGGCGCCTCGGCTGCACGGCTCGGACGACCCCTTCGTACGGGATCCCGACCACAACATCCTCCTCGAACTCCACGGGAACATCGGTGACCTCGAGGCGGGGCTGGCCGAGGCCGACGTGATCCACGAGGGCACCTACTTCTCCCCGCGCGTACAGCACGCGCATCTCGAGACGCACGGGTCGATCGCATGGATGGCGGACGGCCGGCTGCACGTGCGCACCAGCTCGCAGTCGCCGTCCATCGCCAAGGTCAAGCTGGCCCATCTCTTCGACCTGCGTCCCGATCAGCTGCGTGTGTTCTGCAAGCGTGTCGGTGGCGGTTTCGGTGGCAAGCAGGAGGTGATCACCGAGGACCTGGTGGCGCTCGCCGCCCTCGACACCGGGCGTCCGGTCTGCTTCGAGTACACCCGGGAGGAGGAGTTCACGACGGCGTCGCCGCGGCACCCGATGACGTTGACGATCACCTTGGGAGCGCGGGCCGACGGCACGCTCACCGCGTTCGGGGTGCGCAACGTGTCGAACACGGGGGCCTACGGCAATCACGGGGGCGAGACCCTGTTCGCGGCCGGAGCCGCCATCTCGATGTACCGGTGCCGCAACAAGAAGTTCGACGCGTACTCCGTCTACACGAACACGGTGCCGAGTGGTGCGCTGCGCGGGTACGGCATGACTCAGCCGGCGTTCGCGGTGGAGTCCGCGATGCACGAACTCGCGGTCGCCCTCGACATCGATCCGCTGGAACTGCGCAGACGCAACATCGTGCGCCCCAGGGATTCTCTCGTGGCTATCGACGACCGGCCGGACGACGTCGCCTTCACCGAGGACGGCCTCGGCCAGTGCATCGACCTCGTCGACGCTGCCCTCTCACGCAGTGCGGACGGGAAGGCGCTCGGTGACCACTGGCTGATCGGCACGGGTACCGCCAGTTCGGTGCACGAGACCGCCCCGCCCACGGAACACATCTCGGAGGCGTGGCTGACACTCGGCGACGACTGTGTCTACGAATTAGCTATCGGCACGGTCGAATTCGGGGAGGGAACGTCCACCGCGCACGTGCAGATCGCCGCCAACCAGCTCGGCACCACACCTGCGCGGGTGCGGCTCGTGCAGTCCGACACCGACCGGACGGGTTTCGACACAGGAGCGTTCGCGAGTGCGGGCCTGTTCGTCGCCGGCAACGCCGTGCTGCGGGCATCCGACGCCCTGCGCGACCGCATCCTGGCCTTCGCTGCCGCATACACCCGGGCCGATCTGTCCGAGTGCTCGATGGACGACGACGGCGTCGTCTGTGGTGGCGTCCGGGTTTCGCTCGGCGAACTCCTCGATGCGGCACACCGACGCGGCATCCGCTTCACCGCGGCGCGTAAGGCGTACGGCTCGCCGCGCAGCGTGGTGTCGAATACCCACGGCTTCCGTATCGCCGTTCACCGGATCACGGGCGAGGTCCGCATCCTCTACAGCGTTCATGCCACCGACGCCGGCGTCGTTATCAACCCGGCCCAGGTGCGCGGCCAGATCGAGGGCGGCGTGGCCCAGGGCATCGGGTTCGCGCTGACCGAGAACTACCACGTCGACCACACCGGCACGATGATCAACCCGAGCCTGCGGAACTACCGCATCCCCACGTACGCCGACGTCCCGCGCACGGAGGTGTTGCTGGTCGACTCGACGGATTCTGTCGGCCCGATGCGGTCCAAAGGCATGGCGGAGTGCTGTATCAACCCGGTGGCGCCGGCGTTGGCCAATGCCCTGCACAACGCGACCGGTGTGCGCTACCGGGAGTTGCCACTGACACCCGAGCGCATCTACCGACGGCTCGGGGAGTCGACGAGCGTTGTGACGGCGCAGGCGTAGGGCGGCGGCGATGCGCGCGGAACGGATCGACAGCGGCGCCGCGACGGTGATCATCGGTCAGAAGGTCCGCGCCGGTTGCGAGCAGGCCTTCGAGACGTGGCAAGAGGACATGAATGCCGCCGCCTCGGATTACGCCGGGTTCCTGGGCGCCGAGATCACCGCACCGACCGACGTGCAACCCGACTGGGTGGTGGTCTACCGCTTCGATTCCATCGCTCACGTGCAGGCCTGGATCAACAGCGCCACCCGGCAGGAGCACCTCGACGCGGGGCAGCGGTACGTCGACGGTCCCGCCACCCAGCAGGTCCTCGGCGGGGACACCCGACCCCACGACCCGCTCGTGACCGTCGTGGTGTCACATCGCGTCGCGCCCGGCAAAGTCACCGCCTTCCTCGAATGGCAGGAGCGACTGTGCCTGGAAGAGAGCAGGTTCGAGGGCTTCCGGGGCAGCGAACTCTTCCGTCCCGTGGAGGGCGTGCAGGACGAGTGGACCGCGCTGTACCGCTACGACACCGCGGCGCACCTCGACACCTGGCTCACCTCGAAGAAGCGGCGGGAGCTGCTGGCAGAGGGCGAAGAGTTCTCCGACTTCGAGTTACGCACCGTCGACAACTCCTTCGGCAGTTGGTTCGCGTTCGACGAGAATGGCAAGGAGGCCCCGCCGCCGTCGGAGACCAAAACCTCCATCGCTGTCTGGGTCGGCCTGTATCCCACCGTCGTGCTGCTCACGCTTGCGCTCTCGCCGTTGCGGATGCCGCTGTGGCTCGGAATGCTCGTCGGCAATCTGCTGTCCAGCTTCACCATGAGTTTCTTGACGATGCCCCACTACGTGAACCCGCTCCTGGGGCGGTGGCTGCGGCCCCCGGCGGGTGCGTCGAGGGTGAAGACCAACGTCAGAGGGATCGCGCTCGTCGCAGCCGCCAATGTGTTCTGGGTGCTCGTCTTCTTTCTGGTGACCACCCAGTTCTGGACGCTGCCCTGACAGCAGCGCCCCCGACACCGTCAACGGAAGGATCGATGATGACCGCGAAAACCGTTCGAGGTACGAGCCTGACCGCCCTTGCCATGGCATCGGCACTGCTCCTGGGAGGTTGTGGCTCGGACAGCGCTGACGACTCCGGTTCGCAGACAAGTGCCACGGCAGCCACCACCACGACGGATTCGGCAACCACGACTGGCGCCGGCACCTCGCCCAGCGGGACGGCGGCCTCGACGGCGGTGGGCAAGCAACAGGCCGAACAGATCGCTCTGGCGACGGTGCCCGGAGGCACGGTCGCCTCGTCCGAAGAGGTGAAGCGGGACGGTAAGACGGTGTGGCACGTGCATATTCGCGATGGCAGAGGCTGGGACTACGACGTGAACGTCGACGCTGCCAACGGCACAGTCGTATCCGAGGATCAGGACCGGGACAACGACGACACTGCGACGACACCCACCGTGCCGGCCGCGCCGCAGCCGGTCACCCAGCAGCAGGCGGAGCAGACGGCTCTGGCTACGGTGCCCGGGGGCACGGTGGCCTCGTCCGAGGAACAGCAGCGGGACGGTAAAACGGTGTGGCACGTGCATATTCGAGACGGTAGGGGCTGGGACTACGACGTGAACGTCGATGCCGCCACCGGCGTGGTGGTCCCCGACAACTGACGGACGATCTACCGCCCACCGAGCGGCACCGGTCCGCTCGGCGCGGGCAGGGGAGGCAGAACGCCCAGTGGGGACGGCGCCAGGGTGCCCGCCTGCGGGTCGGCCCTGCCGAGCCCGAACTTGCGGACCTCGGCGCCGCCCGGTCCGGCACCACTGACGAGGAGATCTGCGCCCGTGGTGGTGCTCGTGGTGGCCACCTGCACGCCGCTGCCCGGGAATGGCACGAAGGCGGCGATCTGCGTGAAGGTGACGGGCCCCGAATGATGGTTGGGGCTTTCGAGATACATCGCCGGTTCGCCGTCGAGTCGTGAACCGCTCGACCAGACGCGAACCGTGCCGTCGCCGCCGAGCATGCCGGTGACGATGCTCTGAGCGCCGCCCTCGGCGCCCGCGACCCACCCGGTCGACAGGGAGACGCCACCGGTATAGCCCTCGTCGAAGGCCAGGAAGTCCGAGGTGGTCACAGGTCCGGCAGCGTGGCCGGCATGCTCGTCCGCCGATCCGCTCGCCTCGGCCGCGGCGGTCGGGGTGTACAGGTCGTAGCGAAAGGTTTTGACGCGGGGTGCTTCACCCGGACCGGGCGCGGTGACGATGCTGTCGCGGCCCGAAACGGCGTCGACCATGCCGGTGGCAACTGTGGCACCCGACGTCGATCCTGGGTACGGCGTGAAGCGCCCGAACAGTCCGGGGGCCGTGCCCTTCTCGTCGGGAAGGCCGAAGATCTTCACTTCCGACTCGATTCCGGGACCGGAGCCGACGATGATGTTGTCGGCCAGGGCGTTGCCGTCGATGTCCGCGCCTGCGACGGTGACACCACCGCGGAATTCCGAGTCGAAGGGCGCGAAACGGGTGAGCTCGGAGAGGAACTCGTCTGCTCCGTCGTAAGCCACCACCTCGGGTGCCACACCCGCACCCGTGCCGGCCACGAGGTCGAGCACCATGTCGCCGTCGACGTCGGCCATGGCGACGGTCGGCGTTCCCTCGAACGAGGGAAAGGGCGTGGCGGTCGAGACGAGCCTGTCACCGTTGCCGTCGTAGACCTGCACGGTCGCCGCCCTGCCCGGTGATCCAGGTACCGCGACCGCGTACGTTGACACCTCGGGGATCACGTTGACGGTGGCCATCAGCCCGTTGTCCTCGTGGTTGAGGCGATGGCAGTGGATGACGAAGGTGCCGATGTACTCGGTGAACTTCGTGCGCAGCGTCACCGAGGCCGGTACGAGCGGATTCTCGTTCGCGTCGGTCACCGGCGCCGGCACGTTGACGTTGTCCTCACTCCACATCTGCACCCCTGTCCTCGTGCCTGCGACCGGGTCCACGATCTCGGTGACCTGAAAGTCGTTGACGTGGATGTGCATCGGGTGTTCGTCGTTGTTGAGATTGGTGATCAGCCACTCCTCGACGGAGTTCAGCCGGGGCTGAATCAAGGGAATGTTGGGGAAGGTGTTGTCGTCGAACTCGTAGGTGAATGCCTTGGGGTCGCTGTTGCTGGCTTTCTCGTTGCCGAAACCGCCCGAGACGGTGAGGGTGCGTTTCACGTCGGGCGTCATCGCCGACGTGTCGACGAAAGACGTGTAGGCGTCGAGTTTCTGCCCGGGTTCGAACGGTGTGGTCCGTCCCTGGCCGTCGTCCGGTGTGGCCTGGATGAGCTTCTGCGTGGGAAAGGTGAAGAACCCGTCGGCGTAGCTGATGACCGACGGATCGACGGTGACGGTGCCCAGAACGGCGGGCGGGTTCTCGGTGCCGTCATTCGTGTACAGCACACCGGGATTGCTCACCGACTGCGCGTTCTCCAAGGGCGGCATGTCCAGCACCAGGTCGCCGGTCGGCGGCATCGTCACCGCAATCGCGTACCGCGACGCCGGCGGGATGACGAGCCGGGTCCCGTCACCGCCGACGGGCCTCTCGACCTGAGGGAAGGGATTACCGTCCTGGCCGACCACCGCAAATTTCGGGTGGTTGCCCGTGGCCGTCTCGGTGAGGCGCAGCGGCATGTAGGCGAAGTCGCTGATGTTCGCGAGCACCCAGATTTCGGTCTGTCCCGCTTTTAGCTTCAGTTCCGGCTGGAACTGGCCGTTCACCGTGTACTGCACATCGCGCTGATTGTCCGGCAGGGACGGATCCGCGGGGATGTTCGTCGTGTCGCTGCTGAAACTCTGCAGGTTGCCGGGCACGAACTGGTTCTGTCCCCGGTGGTTGGCGGGCGACAGCGGTCCGCTGTACCAGTTGGTGAAGTACTGGGCGCCCTCCGACGTCTCCGAGAAGTTCACCGGGGCCAGGCTCGGCGAGTACGTGCCGTCGGCGAGCTGGTCGCCTTCGGGAGGCGTCAGCGTGCTCACGTACTGCGGCCAGTTCGGGTCGTTCAGCTGATGCCCGCCGCCCATACGGTCGAACACGAAGTTGTACTGCAATGCCATGTCCCGAATCGGGATGTCGTTCTCGGTCACCAGCGGTAGGTTGCCGTCGGGACGCCCGATCTCGAGGAGTCCCGCGAGCCCGAGATATGTCTGCTGCGCCGTGACCGTGTGGCGGTGGCTGTGATACCAGTACAGGCCGTTCGGCATGTTCTTCGGCACCGCGTAGTCGTAGACGTTGCCTTTGCCCGCCGGGATGTCGAGTAGGACGTTGTCGGCGTTGCCGTCCGGACTGACATGAAGTCCGTGGGTGTGGAGATTGAGCGGTGACGACGTCAGAGCCGGTGGGTAGATCGGTACGTCCCCACCTGCGGGTGTGAAGGCGGGATCGTAGAAATCTTCGATCGTCAGGTTCTGCAGGTCGTTGTCGTAATGGATGATCAGACGCTCACCCGGATCGACCCGCAGTGTCGGGGCCGGGTAGACACCGTCGGCCTCCGTCGAAGCGTCGGAGGCCGTGCCTCGGAGAACCTCGTACCCGAAGAGCAGAAAATTCGATACCGGCGCAGAGGCGGTGTCGAGGTCGACGGTGCCCTGGCGGGCCGAGAGCCGCACTTCGAGGACCCCGCCGTCGCTCGTCAGCTTCACCGGCTCCTGGTACGCGACGGGCGTGCCGTCCGGCCCAAAATTGCCACCACCTGCGGTGGTCGTCTCGGATGCGCAGCCGGCGAACATCAGAGTGAGCGACGTGACCATCGTGACAGCGACCAGGACGACCGGCCTTCTACGACGGACGACCATGACGTTCCCCGTTCCACGACCGCACGTGAGCAGCGCCGATCGACATATCGAACGCTACACGGCACGAACAGCCCCTATCAGGGGATTCGCGCCTTCCCCCGCTCACGACACGGCACGGCCTCAGCCCCTCTCGTAGTCGCGTAGGTACTCCGCCAGCGGAGCGTGCCGTTGTATCCGCGACACGGCGATCCGGCGCGCCACCACCCACATCAACGCGGAGATGACGACGGCGAGGACGACGCACGGCGCGAAAGTGGCGGTGTCGATCCGGGTAGGCGCATCCGCGGGTCGCACCGAGCGCCAAAGCGCGACTGGGGCGACGGCAACCGCCACCGACAACGCCGGGAACACGCCGTAGGGAAGTACCAGCAGGATCAACCACCGGACGACGACGGTGCGCCACCGGGCGCGTTGCTCCCACCGCCACCGCAGGGACCGCTGATGGTAAGGGAAGAACACCCCCACCAGACTCGACCCGACCAGCGGACCGAACGGGCACAACGCCACAGCGACGACCACCACGGCAGTGAACATCCAGTCCCGCTCCACGAAACCGACGACGATCGCGATGGTCGCGCAGAGCGGCGCGATCAGCATCCACAACGCCACCGCCTTGGCGCCGAGAATCCTGCGCAGCGCGGTGCGGTCGTCGAGCGAAGCGAGAACTTTCTCCCGGTCCGGTGCCAGCACGTTGGTCGCGGTGACATCGGCGTACATCCAGCCGGCCAAGGCCAGGGCGAAACCCGACGGTCCGGTCCACTCGAACAACCAGTTCCGCGGCAGCAGGAACCAGGCCCCGATCATCAGGACGGCGTTGAACGCGACGGTCGCAAGGGTATCCGCGGGGTTGCGCCAGATTCTGATCCACTCCGCGTGAAGAGCGGCCACGACGTTCAGGGTAGAGCGCGCGGCATCGGACGTAGGTCTGTTTCCCGTGCGTCGAGCGGTGGACGAAACCAACCGCAGTGAAGCGGAGTTCGGAGTACCGGGTACCGGCGCTCGAATATGGTTCTATTGATCTCGCACGTAGCCTGGTTTTCGTCGCGATGCCACGAGCACCTTTCGAAAACGGACCGAACTGACGCGGGAGAACAAGCATGAGCGCCGATAAACAGTCGACCATCATCTACACGCTGACCGACGAGGCGCCGTTGCTTGCGACCTACGCCTTCCTGCCGATCGTGCGGACCTTTGCCGAGGCCGCGGGCATCGAGGTCGAGTCCAGCGACATCTCGGTTCCGGCGCGCATCCTGGCCGAGTTTCCCGAGTGTCTGACCGAAGAGCAGCGTGTCCCGGACAACCTCGCCGAGCTGGGTCGTCTGACACAACTGCCCGAGACCAACATCATCAAGCTGCCCAACATCAGCGCGTCTGTGCCGCAGCTCCTGGCCGCCATCAAGGAGCTCCAGGGCAAGGGCTACCAGATTCCGGACTTCCCGGACCCCCCGAAAACCGACGAGGAACGTGAGATCCGGCAGCGCTACGGCAAGATCCTCGGCAGCGCGGTCAACCCTGTCCTGCGTGAGGGCAACTCCGATCGCCGCGCACCCAAGGCGGTGAAGGAGTACGTCCGCAAGCACCCGCACAGCATGGGTGAGTGGTCGATGGCCTCGCGGAGCCACGTGGCGCACATGCGGCACGGCGACTTTTATCACGGCGAGAAGTCGATGACGCTCGACCGGCCGCGCACGGTCAAGATGGAGCTGGTGACCAAGGGCGGCGAGACGATCGTTCTCAAGCCCGGGGTGGAACTGGGTGAGGGCGACATCATGGACAGCATGTTCATGAGCAAGAAGGCCTTGCTCGATTTCTACGAGGAGCAGATGGAGGATGCGCGCAAGACGGGCGTGATGTTCTCCCTCCACGTCAAGGCGACGATGATGAAGGTCTCGCACCCCATCGTCTTCGGTCATGCGGTGAAGACGTTCTACAAGGACGCCTTCGCCAAGCATCAGAAGCTGTTCGACGAACTGGGCGTCAACGTCAACAACGGCCTCGCCGACCTCTACGACAAGATCGAGAAGCTGCCCAGCACGCAGCGGGAGGAAATCAGTCGGGATCTGCACGATTGTCATGAGCACCGTCCCGAGTTGGCCATGGTCGACTCCGCCCGCGGCATCTCGAACTTCCATTCGCCCAGCGACGTGATCGTGGACGCCTCGATGCCCGCGATGATCCGCTCGGGCGGCAAGATGTACGGCGCCGACGGACGGCCCAAGGACGTCAAGGCAGTGATGCCGGAGTCCACGTTCGCGCGCATCTACCAGGAGATCATCAACTTCTGTAAGACCAACGGCGCGTTCGACCCGACGACGATGGGTACCGTCCCCAACGTCGGGCTCATGGCGCAGAAGGCCGAGGAGTACGGCTCGCACGACAAGACCTTCGAGATTCCGGAGGAGGGCGACGCCAATTTCGTCGATGTCGACACCGGTGAGGTGCTGCTCACCCAGCACGTCGAGGCGGGCGACATCTGGCGCATGTGCACCGTCAAGGACGCGCCTATCCGCGACTGGGTCAAGCTTGCGGTCACCCGGGCGCGTAACTCCGGCATGCCGGTCCTGTTCTGGCTCGACCCGTACCGTCCGCACGAGAACGAGCTGATCAAGAAGGTCGAGCTGTACCTGCAGGATCATGACACCGAGGGCCTCGACATCCACATCATGTCGCAGGTGCGCTCGATGCGGTACACGCTGGAGCGGCTCATCCGCGGGATGGACACCATCGCCGCGACCGGCAACATCCTGCGCGACTATCTCACCGACCTCTTCCCGATTCTGGAACTCGGCACGAGCGCCAAGATGCTGTCGATCGTGCCGCTGATGGCCGGCGGCGGCTTGTACGAGACGGGCGCCGGCGGGTCGGCGCCCAAGCACGTCAAGCAGTTGGTGGAGGAGAACCACCTGCGCTGGGATTCGCTCGGGGAGTTCCTTGCCTTGGCCGTCAGCCTGGAGGACCTCGGGATCAAGACCGGCAACGATCGGGCCAAGATCCTGGCCACGACGCTCGACGCAGCCACCGGCCGGCTCCTGGACACGAACAAGAGCCCGTCGCGCAAGACGGGCGAGCTCGACAACCGGGGCAGCCAGTTCTACCTCGCGATGTATTGGGCGCAGGAACTCGCCGCGCAGACCGAGGACGAGGAACTGGCACAGCACTTCGCCCCGCTCGCGGAGGGGCTGGCCGAAAACGAGGACACCATCGTGCGGGAACTCATCGAGGTTCAGGGCGAAGCGGTCGACATCGGCGGCTACTACAAGCCGGACAGCGACAAGACGGTCGCCGTGATGCGGCCGAGCAAGACCCTGAACACCACGCTGGCGGGCACCCAACGCTGAGCCCGAACGCCCGGGCGATCTTTCGGTTCAGGTCCGCTCTGCCACCGGTGGTGTGACCGCCAGGTCGTCGAGCAGCCCCAAGAATGCCCGGGCTCGGGGGAGGTCAGCGGTGACCGCCGCGACAGTGGTCCAGTCGACCTGTTCGCGTAGTGCGCGGGCGACCGGCAGCATCGGCACGAAGTTCCACCGATGAGCATCGAGATGACGAAGTTCGTCGATCATCAGATCGGTTGCGCTGAGGACCGGTGCCCAGATCTGCCCGATTCGCATCGTCTCGGCCCGTTCGAGGAGTCCGTGTCCGGTCCCGGTGGTGCGGGACGGATACAGCAGGGTGATCCGGTGATCGCCGTCGACCAGCAGGCGTGACCCGAGCCGTGGGGAAACGAGGGGCCGCATCCCGCCCGTCGCCAGCGCAGCCCTTGCCCCGGCCAGGTGAGTGTCCGAGGCGATGATGGTCACGGGGTGCTCGGCCGGCGGTCCGCCGCGGGCGTACACCGCGCAGTCCCCGCCCACCGCGAACGGCACTTCGGCGGCCCAGAGCAGGGACACCACCCGCCGCAGCGTTCGCATCAGCTGGGCTTCGCGGTTCGGAACCTTCCGGACGGTGGGGTGTTCCTTCGCCCACGGCACACGATGGCGCGACAGGTGTTCTGTGGTCATGACCCTGGATACCCGGCGCTCCGGACCTCAACCGTGCGACGGGTGTTCCGGGAGATGCGCGACACTAGCGTCCCAGTGCCTCTTTCCACGACACGACCTTGCCGATACGCAGGATCGAGCGCTGGTAGATCTTGGCGGCCAGCACACTCAGCGCGGCAGTCACGGCGAGCATCAGTGCCACGGTTGCCACGACCTGCGTGGGTGATGCCACGCCGGCCGCGATCCGCAACGGCATCAGGATCGCGGAGAACGGCGGGATCCAGCTGAGTACGTTGCTCACTGTGCCGTCGGGGTCGCTCACCGAGGAGAACGCGCTGAAGAACATGATGACGATCAAGACCATCAGCGGTGACGCCGTGGCGTTGACGTCTTCCTGCCGGGACACCATCGACCCTGCAGCGGCGTAGAGCACGGCGAAGAACGCGAAACCGAGGACGAACCAGCCGAGTGTGCCCACCAGGACCCCGAGTGCGGTACCGGTCACGGTGAGGGTGCCGGTGGCGAGGCCTGCGCCCACGCCGGCCACCCCGTACGCGGCCAATTGCAGCAGACCGACGGCGCCGATACCGATGACCTTGCCCCACAACAACTGCAGTGGCCGCAGCGTCGACAGCAACAGTTCCACGACGCGGCTCGACTTCTCCTCGACGACGCCCATCGCGACGTACATCCCGAACATCATGATCTGCATGTAGAGCAGCACCACCACGGCAACCGACAATGCCACCCGCTGCCCCTTCTCCGGGTCGGGCGGGTCCAGGGCGTCGACCGTCACCACCGCCTTGCCGGCTTCCTCTGCCAGTTGAGCGGGATCGACACCCTGCGCCGTCAGTGCTTCGGCCTGTGCTCGTTGCAGCACGGCGCCGTCGATCACGGCACGTAGGCCGGAGCCGATCTCCGATTCGGTGACCGCGGTGGCAGAGCCGTCGGCGCCCGGAATGAGGACCACGTCCAGATCACCGTTCTCGACGCGTTCGCGGCCGGCCTGTTCGCTGTCGATCACCGTCACCTCCACGGGGGTGCCCACGGCGTCCCCGGTCGCGACGAGAACCGGTGCGAGCGCCTGGTCGCCGACGACGCCGATCTTCGCCCGGTCGTCGCCGCCGCCCGAAAAGAGCGAGTAGGCGACGATACCGCCGATGATCGCGAGGAGAATGATCACGTTGCTGATGAGGAAACTCTTCTTGCCGACCTGTGTCAGAAACTCGCGGCGGGCTACCAAGCCGATGGCACGGACAGGACTCAGTGGGGCGCTCATGCCGTCACGACCTCTCGGAACATTTCGGTGAGGGACGGCCTGTGCAACGAGAATTCGTGCACCGGGCCGGTTTTCAACGCGGTGTGGAGTATCAGCTGATCGTCCACGTGTGGTTCGAGCGACAGCAGGGTCCGGCCGTCGACGTGGCTGATCGTGGTCACACCGTCGAGGTGGTGCGCCCACCCGACGGGAGCTTCCGGTGCATGCACGTCGAGTTGGACGTTGCCGGCGCCGCGTAATTCCTCGACAGTCCCGACCGCACGCATCTTCCCGGACGCGATGATGCCCACCCGGTGGCACAGGCGCTGCACCAGTTCGAGCTGATGGCTCGAAAAGATCACCGGGACACCGGTTCGCGCCTTCTCCAGCAACACCTCGCTCATGACGTCCACGGCGACGGGATCGAGCCCGGAGAACGGTTCGTCGAGCACCAGGACCGCCGGATCGTGGACCAGCGCTGCCGCGAGCTGGACTCGTTGCTGATTACCCAGCGAGAGTGCATCCACGGTGTCACCGGTGCGGTCCGAGATGCCGAGGCGTTCGGTCCACCGGCCTACCGACTCGCGGGCAGCCGCGCGCGTGAGACCGTGCAGCTCCGCGAGATACGCGAGTTGCGCACCCACTTTCATCTTCGGGTACAGCCCGCGCTCCTCGGGCATGTAGCCGATGGTCCGTCGCACCTCGAGGTCCACGGGCTTGTTCCCGAGCCGCACCTCACCCGAGTCGGCGGACAGAACGCCGAGGGCGATACGCATCGTGGTGGTCTTTCCGGCGCCGTTGCTGCCGACGAATCCGAAGATCTCGCCGGGCCGCACGTCGAACGAGAGGTCGTCGAGTGCGACGACGTCGCCGTACCGTTTGGAGATGCCGTCGATCGTGAGGGTGTGAGACATGGGTCCTTCCCATTTCGGAGGGCGAGAAGTTGTCATGGCGTCAGGTCTTCCGGTTCCGGATCGGGTTGTGTCCAGCCCAGAATCATGGCCGGGGTGCATCCGCCGACCATCAGCGCGGTGACCACGAGGAGACCGGCGGCGTACGGCACGTTGCTGTGATCGCCGTCCTGCGCGCCGACGAAAATCAGGTACAACCCGGGAACGAGCGTCAGCAGCTGGGTCACCGTGAGTCCGATCGACCGGGCGCTGTTCCGCTGCTGGATCTCCCACTCGTCGAGTGCATCACGGGGTGCGTCACCCTGCCGTCCGGAGACTATCTGCAACGTCGTCCACAGTGGGAAGAAGAAGAGGCAGGCGGGAAGCCACAGCAGTGGTCCCACCGCCATGTCGAAGTGGCACACGATCCCCACGGCGACCATGAACACGAATGTGAGCGCAAGGAGCACGACGAGTAGCCGCCGGCGGCGCTGTGTCCGCCACCCCGGCAGCCACGTCCGATAACGGGCTTCGTTCTGCAAAAACCTTCGGGTGCGGAAACCCTGGTACCGCTCCAACAGAGTCGTGTCAGGCAGAGTTGTATCAGGCAGAGTCGTGTCAGGCATCGGAACTCCTCTCGCTTCCTGTTTCGCGCACCGGACGGGTGTTGTGGTAGAGCTCAGTGGACAGTGGACCGAATTCGGTCCGGGAGAAGATCGCCTCCACGGGTAGCTCGAACACCCACGCGATGCGGAAGGCGAGGTCCAGGCTGGGGTAGTGGTTGCCCCGTTCCAGCGCGCCGACGGTTTGCGGATTGACGTCGATGAGGCCCGCCAGCTGTGCCCGGCTCATCCCTCGCTCGGCGCGAAGCACCCCGATGCGGTTGTAGATGGGAAGAGACTCCCCCCGGCGAACTGGACTCACACACAGAAGTGTTGTGAAAACCCAACGATTTGTCAATTGTGGGCAACGATCCGCGCGCCGAAGTCGACTTCAGTTGACCACGGGCAATTGAGTGGCAGAGTGGAGGCGATTCGCGCCGGACGGCAGGAAAGGCCAGGATTACTGACGTGACGTATACCATCGCCGAGCCCTGTGTCGACGTTCTGGACAAGGCATGCATCGAAGAGTGCCCGGTCGACTGCATCTACGAGGGTGGTCGGATGCTCTACATCCACCCCGACGAATGCGTCGACTGCGGAGCCTGTGAGCCCGTGTGCCCCGTCGAAGCCATCTTCTACGAGGACGATGTCCCCGATCAGTGGGTGGAATACACGAAGGCGAATGCCGACTTCTTCGACGACCTGGGGTCGCCGGGAGGTGCGGCGAAGCTGGGCAAGGTCGACTACGACCCGCCGTTCGTCAAAGCCTTGCCGCCCATGGCCGAAGGCGACTGACCTACTCCTCGAACAGCCGGCCCGCATCCATCCGCCACCGGCGGGTGCTGCGGGTCGTCTCCAGCATCCGGCGGTCGTGGGTGACGAGCAGCAGGGTGCCGGCGAAATTTTCCATCGCCTGCTCGAGTTGCTCGATCGCCGGAAGGTCGAGGTGGTTTGTCGGCTCGTCGAGCACCAGGAGATTGACTCCGCGGGCCTGCAACAACGCGAGTGCCGCCCGGGTGCGCTCGCCAGGGGACAGCGACGACGCGGGACGCAATACGTGGTGGCCCTTCAATCCGAATTTCGCGAGCAGTGTTCGCACGTCGGCGTCTGCCCAGTCCGGCACCTGGGCGGCGAACGCGTCGGACACCTTCTCCGCGCCTTCGAACAGGCCGCGCGCCTGATCGATCTCGCCGATCGCCACACCCGAGCCGAGCGACGCGCTACCCGCGTCCGGAACGAGCTTGCCCAGCAGTACCTTCAGCAGCGTCGTCTTGCCGGAACCGTTGGCGCCGGTGATGAGGATGCGATCACCCCAGTCGACCTGGGTGGTCACGGGCCCGAACTCGAAGTCGCCGACGCCCTGGGTGATCGTGGCACCATTCGCCGTCGCGACCACGGACCCGCTGCGGGGGGCAGCGGCGATCTCCATGCGCAGTTCCCACTCCTTGCGGGGTTCCTCGACCACGTCGAGTCGCTCGATTCGGCGTTGGGTCTGACGGGCCTTCGCGGCCTGCTTCTCGGTCGACTCGGTACGCAGGCCCTTTCCGATCTTGTCGTTGTCCTTCGCTTTCCGCCGCGCGTTGCGGACGCCGTGCTCCATCCAGTTGCGCTGCATCTGCGCGCGGTCTTCCAGCTCCGAACGGGTGCCCGCGTACTCTTCGTAGGCCTCGCGGGCATGCCGTCTGGCAATCTCCCGCTCCGCGAGATACGACTCGTAGCCGCCGTCGTACACGGCGATCTGCTGCTGAACCAGGTCGAGCTCGACGATGCCGGTCACCGTGCGCGCAAGGAACTCGCGATCGTGGCTGACCACCACCATCGCTGCCCTGCTGTCCGCGACGAAACGCTCGAGCTGTTCGAGCCCGAGGAGATCGAGGTCGTTGGTCGGCTCGTCCAGGAGAAGGACGTCGTAGCGGGACAGCAGCAGCGACGCCAGCCCTGCCCGCGCGGCCTGCCCACCCGACAGGGCCGTCATCGGGGCGGTCAGCGGCACCCCGAGCCCCAGCTCGGCGACCACCTTCTCGGCACGTTCGGCGAGATCGGCTCCGCCCAGCGCCAGCCACCGTTCGAGAGCGGGTGAGTAGAGATCCTCCTCCGACTCGCCCAGGGTTTCGGCTGCGGCGTTCATCGCGTCCTCGGCCACGGTGACGCCGGTGCGCCGTCCCAGGAAATCGAGAACGGTCTCACCTGGCACACGCTCGGGCTCCTGAGCGAGGTAGCCGACCGCGGCGTCGGGTGGGCTGAGGATGATGCTGCCCTCGACGTCGGCCGATCCGACGCCGGCCAGAGCGGTGAGGAGGGTGGATTTGCCTGCGCCGTTGGCGCCGACCAGGCCGGTGACGTCGCCGGGGGCGACAGTCAGGTCGAGGCCGGAGAACAGTGTCCGCTCACCCCGCGAAGCCGACAGTCCGCTGATGCGCAGTGTTGCAGTCACCTGGGCATTATCCCCCGTGCGCACTTGTGCACCGCGGGCGGTGGACAAGTGCGCACAGGGGTCAGCGCTTGACGAGGCGGAACCAGCGGGGGTCGGCCTTCTTCAGCGGCCCGGGCATGCCCGTGGTGTCGGCGTCCACGTCGGAAGTCAGCTTCCACGCCTCGAAGGTGCGCTCGACGTTGGAACGGGAGGCACCGCGGGGGAGGGGTCCCCGGTGACCCGGGCCGAATGCGAACATCAGGAGAGTGGCTCCCGGTTCGGTGACGGTGGTGACGTTTTCTGCGTACGCGATGCGGTCGGCGTCGCTCATGCCGTGGTAGCACCCGACGTCGAGGACGAGGTGGTAGCCGCGGCCGACGGTGTGCTCGAGATCGGTGGCGTCCGCACGGAGAAACCGCGCGTCGACGCCCGCCTTCCGCGCTTTGGAGCGTGCCTTGTCCAGCGCCAGCTGGACGGTGTCGATTCCGGTCACGTCCCAGCCTCGCCTGGCCATTTCGATGGCATGGTCGCCCGTCCCGCAGCCGACGTCGAGGACTTTGCCCGGTGGGGTGTCGCACGGGGCGAGCAGACCTTCGATCTGATCGCCGAAGATTCGGCCCGCTTTTACCCAGGGTGTGATCTTGAACCGATAGGCCAGTTCGTACCCGAGGCCCATGCTCGCCCCTTCCGATGGGTGCGTCCCCACCTGAACACACCACTGCCGACCGATTACCCGCTCGCCACCGGACGACACGCAACGTCCACATCCTGAGACTGAGGAACATCCTCGTCGGGTGTCCGGTTGGATTCACCTATGGGTTTAAACGCTGCACAGAGTCCTGTACCTGTACCTACGGTCACGCTGAGCGACGGGAACAGCATTCCTGCGCTGGGCTTCGGTGTCTGGCAGGTACCCGACGACGAGAGCTACGGCGCGGTCACCGAGGCGCTGAACGCGGGGTACCGCAGCATCGACACAGCGCGCATCTACGAGAACGAGGCCGGGGTGGGCCGTGCGCTGGCCGACTCGGGCATCGCTCGGGACGAACTGTTCGTCACCACCAAGCTGTGGAACGACGATCAGGGCTACGACTCCACGCTCCGCGCTTTCGACGCGAGCCTCGGCCGGCTGGGCCTCGAGTATGTGGACCTCTACCTCATCCACTGGCCGGTGCCGTCGGCGGATCGATACGTCGAGACCTTCAAGGCCTTCCAGAAGATCAAGGCCGAAGGGCGCGCCCGTTCGATCGGCGTTTCCAACTTCACGCCGGCCACCCTCGAGCGCCTGATCGCCGAAACCGGTGAGGTGCCGGTTCTCAACCAGGTGGAGCTTCATCCTCGATTCAACCAAGCCGAGTTGCGGGCTTTCCACACCGGGAAGGGAATCGCGACCGAAGCGTGGAGCCCACTCGGGCAGGGCACCATCCTCGAGGACGAGTCGATCACCGCAATCGCGGCGGCACACGGTAAGTCGACAGCGCAGGTGATTCTCCGCTGGCATATTCAGATCGGGAACGTGGTGATCCCGAAGTCGGTGACCCCTGAGCGCATCGCCGCCAACATCGACGTTTTCGACTTCGAATTGACCCCCGACGAGATCAACACGATCGGCTCCCTCAGCCGCCCGGACGGCCGTCTCGGCGGCGACCCGGACACGTTCGCCGGCTAGACCAGCCGAAAATCCTCGAAGTCGAAACCCGGGGCGACGACGCAACTGACGAGAGTCGGTTCGTCGCCCGCCGGAGTGGCGCGCTGCCAGTGTCGGGGCGGGACCAGTAGCTGTGGCTGCTGGCCCGCCGCGACGTCGGGTCCGAGAATGTGCGCTGCCGGGGCGTCGGGTTCGCCGCCGTCACCACCGAGGTCGAGGCGCAGTGGGCTGCCCCGGTGGTAGAACCAAATTTCGGCACTGCGCACCGTGTGCCACGCCGACTGCTGATCGGGCAGCAGGAGGAACAGGATCGCGGTGCCTGCCGACCGCGGTCCCGGATAGTCGGCGGGCAGACTTTCGGCGGGGACGGTGATGTCGCTGCGCCACGTCTCGCGATACCACCCGCCCTCCGGATGAGGAGTGAGATCGAGGGTGCGCGCCCAGTCCGGAAGATCTGTCATGAACCCATTGTGTTCTGCCGATGGCGCACCCGTCACTCGGTCGCCCGATGGCGTTCCGGATCATACGGCTCGAAAAACGACTCGCCGACCACGAACATGCCGCGCTGTGGCAACCAGAAGTCTCCCAGTCGCGCTTGATGATCGAGCGGTCCAGGCGGACCGATGTCGACGCCGTCGACCATGGCCCGGCTGTCGTCGACGGTCCACAGCATCCGTGGATTGGCGCGGAACCATTGGCCGTTCGACACCGTCCCGGTGAGGCCGACCTTTCCGGCGCGCAGCACTGGTCCCGCCACCTTCGACATCGCGGACAGCACCTTGTCGCTCCGCCACCAGGCCGCAGGCATGAGGCGGCCGATCCCGGTCATCGCCGCGGTGGCAACCGAGCGACCGAGCTCGAGTTCCCACACGATCTTGTGCCGTATCTCCACGGTGAAAGCGCGCGGACCGGTCCACTGGGCTGAAATGTCGTCCACCCGTGCGGCTTCGAGTTCCGAGCCGAAGTAGCGCGCGCAACTCGAGCTGGGTGGGACGCTGCTGTAGATCACCCAGTTCCCGGCCGGGTCGCGATGCCACACCGAGTCGTACCCTTCCCCGACCGAGCTCGCCGGGAAATGCCGGAACGCGAGGTAGTGCCCGCTGGCGAACGGCAGGCCCATCACCCCGTACCCCGCGAAACGCTCCTCGTTCAGACCGGCGGGAAGCGGCGTGTCGCGTTGGGCGATCGATCGCGGGCTGTCCGTCATCACGGCCTCCTCGGCTGAGCCCTGTCCGTTCATCATACTTTCCGGGAGCTCGAATTCCGGTACTCAGCAACCACATCAGGCGACGCGTCACTCGGTTGCGGGGCGCAGCCTGTAGCTCACGCGTGTTGCGATCCGGCCGCTTTCCTGCGTCGGACCAGTCTGCGCCGGAACCGGGTCCAGTTGGTCCTCTCCCAGATGCTCGGCGGTGTCCGTTCCGGGTCCATCAATTCGCTCTCGGCCAGCGGGCTGTCCTCGCCCTCGACGATGTCCGGTTCGAACGGCATCAGCGTCCGGCCGTCGCCGCGCAGCGCCTCGACGGTGGCCAACAACGAACCCTTCTCGGTGAGAAGGTCGTCGAAGGTGTCCGACGCGACGTCGAGGTGCTCGCACAACAGCTGACGCCGTATTCCGACGATGGTGTCGCGGAGTCGGTCGCCGTCCGCGGTGTCTGCCGTCACCTCGACCGCCAGGTCGCACTCCGAGTCGAAACCCATCGACCGGTTGTTGAGGTTCGACGAGCCGACCCGCAGAAGACGGTCGTCCATCACCAGAATTTTGGCGTGTACGTAAATGGGGTTTCCGCCTGCGGTGACCGGGTAGTACACGCCGAGCTTGCTGCCGGCGTCGGCGTCCCACAACAGGTGCAGCAGTCGTCGGCGGGCCCCGTCCATGGCCAGCCGCTCGAGCCACCCGTCGGCGTTGCGGGGCAGCACCAGGATGATCTCCGGGCCGTCCGGTTCACGCAGTCGCGTGGCGATCGCCTCCGCGATGGTGCGGGACGCCAGGTACTGACTTTCGATGTACAGCGATCGTGCCGCGCCCGCGATCGCCGCCAGATAGAGAGCCTCGATCTCGCGAACCTCCCCCCGATCGGCGAGTTCGGGGAGAGTACGGGCGATGCCGACGTCGACGGAATGCATCGTCGGCTCCAGCCCGTCCGGCCAGGGTGTCGTGTGCGCGGTGTCGTCGAGCGCCGGAAGTTCCTTGCCGGTGGCGGTCTTCCATCGGGCGCGGGCCTGTTCGCTGACAGCTTTGGCGGCGTCACCGTCCACCGCGGTGGTCGCGTCGTGCCACGGCCCGTAGCGGTTGCCGTTCGGCTGGGTGCGGTAGTGGTTGTCGTCCCGGTGATCGGAGGTGTCCCAGCGGTCGACGGTCATGTCGATACCGCCGCAGAACGCGAGCGTGTCGTCGATCACGACAATCTTCTGGTGATGAGCGGACCCGACCGGGTGAGCTCCGTCGATCTCGAAATGCAACCGGCGATCCGTCACCCAGTTCACCATGAACACCGGGGTCATACCGCGCCCGATCGCCGCGAAGGCCCCGATGTTCCACTTCAGCAGATAAATCTCCAGATCGGGACGCTTCCGGGTCAGCCAGACGAGGAATCGTCCCAGCCGATTCGGGCCCTCGAGCGTCTTCTCGTCCGGCTCGAACTTGATCCGGGTGTCGAAGTCCCAGCCGATCAGGATGATGCGGTGCCGGGCCTGGAGCATTGCAGATTTGGCGTGGCGGAAGTAGTCGGCGGCGTCGACGATGCACGCCAGCCGATCGGCGTGCGTGACCTGCCAGCACGTCTCGCCCGGTGCGAGTATCGGGCTCTCGTAACTCATGTTTCCGCTCTCCCCGTCCGGTGGGACCGCCCTACCCCCGAAGGCGGACGATTCACACTACTGCCATCCCTGCGCGGACTACCGTGGAGAGGTGCGGCGTTGGTGGCGCATCGTGGCGTTACTCGCACTGGTCAGCGTGCTAGGGGCACCCACTGTCGGTGCGGTGCCGGTGCGCCCCGATGACCGTCCCGGAACGGTCATCGCATCCTCCGAACTCCCGGCGGAGCTCCGTCTCCCGGGTGCAGGCGCCGCGTACCGGATGACCTATCGCACCACCGACCGGCACGGCGTCACGCCCTGTACCGGAATGCTGTTCGTGCCGGCAGGCCCACCGCCCGACGGGGGCTGGCCGGTGATCGCCTGGGCGCACGGCACGGTGGGGAACTCCGATTACGACGCTCCGTCGGTGACCGGCGTCGACACGGAGTCGCGAGACTATGTCAGCAGCTGGCTGCAGAGGGGCTACGCCGTCGCGGCGACGGACTACGTGGGGCTGGGCACTCCGGGGGTACCGCCCTACCTCGACGGCAAGGTCGCCGGACGCAGTGTCGTCGATTCGGTCCGCGCTTCGAGGGAGGCCGACGACACCCTGTCCTCGTCCTGGGTCACGGTCGGACTGTCACAGGGTGGGCAGGCCTCCGTGTTCGCCGCCCACGCTGCCACCACCTACGCGCCGGAGCTCGACTACCGCGGCGCCGTCGCGGGCGGTGTGCCCTCGAACATCGAGCTGGTGGCGCCGTGGAGTGGTCCCTGGTTTCCGCCGCAGGGGCTCGCAGGCCTGACGGTGTACATGTCCTATCTGATCGCCGGGTTCCGCGACGCGTATCCGGAACTCGACCTCGACAGTTACCTCACCGAGGCGGGGAGGCGATTGGTCGATGCGGCGCCGGAGTTGCCGTTCCGCGACTTCGCGAGGCTGACGCGCAACGTCTCGGTGGCCCAGATGCTGTCGCGCGGGCTGGACGCGCCCGACCTGCAGTCGGCGCTGCACGAGTATCTGGAAGTACCCGTCGCCGGCTACGACCGCCCGCTACTGATCGTTCAAGGTGTCACGGACCCGTCGGTGCCGTTCCCCCTGACGGACAAACTGGCCGCCGACATGCGCCGAGCGGGAACCCCGCTCGACTACCGCATGTACTCGGGCGGCCACTTCGGCAGCATGTACCAGTCCGCGCCGGAGCAGGCCGTGTTCGTGGCGGCACTGTTCAGGCAGTCGACTCGAGGTACCGGGTGAGTTCGCGTGCGGCGGCTTGTCCCGCACGGTTGGCGCCGATGGTCGACGACGACGGCCCGTAACCGACCAGATGGATCCGCGGATCGGCAGCTACCTGGGTGGCCAGCCGCCCCGTCATCTCGATGCCGCCGCCCGGGCCGCGGAGTCGCAGCGGCGCCAGATGGTCGAGCGAACTGCGAAATCCCGTGCACCACAAAATCACATCGACGGTCTGCTCACGCCCGTCGGCCCAACGGACACCGGTCGCCGTGATCTCGCTGAACATGGGCAACCGGTCCAGCACCCCGCGCTCGCGGGCGGCGCGAATAGCGGGAGTGACAGGGAGGCCGGTCACCGACACCACCGAACCGGGCGGGAGACCACGCCGGACCCGATCCTCGACGAGGGCGACCGCGGCTCGACCGATCTCGGGAGTGAAAGGCTCGTCCCGGAACTCGGGCGGACGCCGGGTAACCCACGTGGTGGTGGTGACCCGGGAGATCTCGTCGAGCAGTTGCACCGCCGAGATCCCGCCGCCGACCACCAGCACGTGGCGTCCCGCGAACTGATCCGCCGACGAATAATCCTTGGTGTGGAGCTGCTGTCCGGCGAACAACTCCGCGCCCGGATATCGGGGGATGAACGGGCGCTCCCAGGTGCCGGTGGCATTGATCAGCCCGCGAGCGGTGAAGGTGCCCGCGTCGGTCTCGATCCGCAGCCGCTGCTCGCGGGCACACACCACGCGCGTGTGCACGGGCCGGTGCACCGGCAATTCGAACTGTTTCTCGTACGTCGCGAAATACTGAGGGACGGCGGTCGACGCCTGCACCTGGGCCGCCGCCACGTCATCGACGTCGACGCCGACCGCATCGGCGAAGGACAGGCCGGGAAGGTCGTGCACCCCGTTGACGGTGCTCAGGGTCAGTGACGGCCAGCGGAACTGCCAGGCGCCCCCGGGCCCGGCCGCATGGTCGAGAACCACGAACTCCGTCTCCGGCTCCACCCCCAACCTGCGCAGGAAGTAGGCGGCGGACAACCCCGCCTGACCGGCCCCGATCACCACCACGTTCACATTCCGACTCATGTTCGTCCTTACCTCCCCTTGGACAACTATCCGACCGGCTCCCGTGTTCCGCCCGTTCCGGCGTGTGGTTGGCTGGCAGCGGTCCAGTCGGGTGGGCACGTCAGCAACGCAACGGACAGCAAACACGGAGAAAGCGAGTGGACATGATCGGGACGAGTCGTGACGGCGACGTCATCACCCTCGAATTACAACGCCCCGACCGCCGGAACGCCCTGAACACCGAACTCTGCGAGCGCCTGCGCGAGGAGATGGAGACGTCCGTCACCGACGGCGGACGAGTGATCGTGCTCACCGGACAGGGCACCGCGTTCTGCGCGGGAGCCGATCTGTCGGGCGACGTGTACGCCGACGGGTTCACCGACACCCTGCTCGAGATGCTGCACACCCTCGACTCGGTTCCCGTCCCGGTGATCGCCGCGATCAACGGTCCCGCCATCGGCGCAGGAAGCCAGCTGGCCCTCGCAGCGGACCTGCGGGTGGTGGCCCCCGAGGCGCGTTTCGCCATCCCCGCTGCCAAGCTCGGTATCTCCGTCGACAGGTGGACCGTGCACCGGCTGGCGTCGCTGATCGGCGGCGGACCGGCCCGCACCATCCTTCTCGGGGCCGAGGAGGTCGGTGCCGACGAGGCCCTCGCCCACGGTCTCGCCAACAAGCGTGGCGGCCTCGCTGTCGCACAGCGCTGGGCGCACTCCATCGCCCGGCTCGCCCCGCTGTCGTTGCAGCACCTCAAGATGGTTCTCAACGACGACGGAACCCAGAGCCCGCCGCCGCCCGAGCAGCTCGCCGCACTCCATGCCGCGTGGAAGAGTTACGACGCCCACGAAGCGCGGGTGGCACGCGCGGAGAAGCGGCCCCCGGTGTTCCGGGGCCGATAGCCGGCCGGGCCACGTACGGCGCACTCGTGGTTACAGTTGTCGGGATGAACGCGAAACGCGCTGTGACCACAGTCCTGGCAACTGCCACACTCGGGTGGCTGACGAGGGCTGCGTGGGGACTGCCCGCGCAGATCGGTGCGTCCCGCGCGCAGGTGCGTCCCTACGCCGCGGTGTCGCCGAGATACCGCAACCAGCAGTTCCACAACTCCGACCCCGGCAGCACGATGTTGCCGGGATCGGAAACCGGAATCCTGAAGGCGCTCGTCACCCGGGGTACCGCGGGACGACCGCGCAGGCCGATTCCCCTGGCCACGCCCCTCGCACCGGTCGAGGCAGCCGACGTCGCGGTCACCTGGTACGGCCATTCGAGCGTGCTCGTCGAGGTCGACGGGTACCGGGTCCTGGCCGATCCGGTGTGGAGTCGCCGGGTGTCTCCGTCGACGTTCCTCGGTCCGTCCCGCATGCATCCCACACCGGTGCCACTCTCGGACCTGCCTGCGGTCGACGCCATCGTCATCTCCCACGATCACTACGACCACCTCGACATGGCGACGGTGCGGCAACTCGTCTCGAGCCAGAAGGCGCCGTTCGTCGTCCCGGTCGGGCTCGGCGCGCACCTGCGGCGGTGGCGGGTGCCGGAGGAGCGGATCGTGGAACTCGACTGGGACGAGTCGACCACCGTGGGTGCGCTCACGCTGACCTGCACGGAGGCGCGGCACTTCTCCGGTCGCGGGCTCGTCCGCAACACCACGCAGTGGGCGTCGTGGGTTCTCGCCGGCCCCGAACGCACCGTGTTCTTCGGTGGTGACAGCGGATACACCCCGAGGTTCGCAGATCTCGGCCGCCGCTACGGGCCGTTCGATCTCACCCTGCTGCCGGTCGGTGCCTACGACCCCCGGTGGGCCGATATTCACATGAACCCCGAAGAGGCGGTGCAGACACACACCGACCTCCAACAGGGCGACGCCGCCCGCGGACTCCTGGTTCCCGTGCACTGGGCAACCTTCAATCTCGCCTTCCATGCGTGGTCCGAACCGATCGTGCGGCTCGTCGAGGCCGCGGAAGACAGCGGCACGACGGTGGCCGTGCCGATGCCGGGCCAGCGCGTCGACGTGACGAAGCCGACGGCGCAGACGCCGTGGTGGACGGCCCTCGGCTGATCTGTGGAACGCGGTGCCGGGTGCTAACTTCCGGTCCATGAACACACGAACCCAGCGGCTGGACGAGCTTCCCTTCACCCGGAAGCACGGAAAGCTGCTGCTCGGCTCCGGCGTGGGGTGGGCGCTCGACGCGATGGACGTGGGGCTCATCTCGTTCGTGATGGCGGCGCTGGCCGTGCAGTGGAAACTGAGTTCGACGGAGCTGTCGTGGATCGGGTCGATCGGCTTCGTCGGCATGGCGGTGGGTGCTGCCCTCGGCGGGCTACTCGCCGACCGGATCGGACGACGCCAGGTATTCGCGGTCACGCTGCTGGTCTACGGCCTCGCGACCGGTGCTACCGCGCTCGTCGGTTCGGTCGCTCTGCTACTCGTTCTGCGATTCGTCGTCGGCCTCGGTTTGGGCGCGGAACTTCCGGTGGCGTCGACGCTGGTCAGCGAGTATGCGCCGCGCAAGGTGCGGGGGCGCGTCGTGGTGGCGCTCGAGGCGTTCTGGGCGCTCGGCTGGATTCTGGCCGCGCTGATCGGTTACTTCGTCATCCCTCTCGGTGACGACGGATGGCGATGGGCACTGGCCGTGGGACTCGTCCCCACCCTGTACGCGGTGGCGGTGCGGATCGGACTGCCCGAGTCGGTGCGGTTCCTCGAACGACAGGGCCGATACGAGGAAGCGGAAGCCGCGGTCCGCTCATTCGAGGAATCGGCGGGCGTGACGGCCGCGGTCGATGGTGGCAACGCCGACAACGCTGCCGGCCCCGACAGCGCCACCCCGCAGCCCCCGGCAGAGTCGATCTGGTCGCCGCGGCTGCGGTCCCGGACGGCCGCGCTGTGGACGGTGTGGTTCTGTATCAACCTCTCCTATTACGGCGCCTTCATCTGGCTGCCGAGCCTGCTCGTCAACCAGGGATTCGACCTTGTGAAGTCGTTTCAGTACACGTTGTTCATCACGCTCGCCCAACTGCCCGGTTATGCGGTCGCCGCCTGGCTGATCGAGGTGTGGGGCCGCCGCAGCACGCTCGCCACGTTCCTCCTCGGCTCCGCGGTGGCGGCAGGGCTGTTCGGACTCGCGGATACGCCCACCACCATCGTGGCCGCCGGAATGATGTTGTCGTTCTTCAACCTCGGCGCGTGGGGTGCGCTGTATGCGATCGGTCCGGAGCTGTATCCGACGTCGGTGCGGGCGGCAGGGACGGGTGCGGCGGCGGCCTTCGGCCGGATAGCGTCGATCCTTGCGCCGTTGATGGTTCCCTGGCTGCTGATCGGCGGGGGAAACGCACTGGTGTTCGCCGTGTTCGCGGCAGCATTCCTCGTGGCCGCCGGTGCGGCGTTCACGCTGCCGGAGCGGGCCGGGATGGTTCTCGAGGCGGGATGACCGCCTGTCGCCGCCCCGTTGCGTAGCCTGTGGACCATGGCGTACGACGAGACCGGTACGGACGGCGTTGCCGTCCTCGCTGCGCACGGCTTGACCGCCGACCAGGTCGCCGAGCGGGTGGCCGCAGGCAAGACCAACGACGTGCCGGACCGCGCCAGCCGGTCGATCCGCGACATCGTGCGCGCCAACGTCTTCACCCGGATCAACGCGATCCTCGGCATACTGTTCGCCATCGTTCTGGCGACGGGTTCGATCATCGACGGGATGTTCGGGCTGCTCATCATCGCGAACAGTGGCATCGGCATCATCCAGGAGATCCGCGCCAAGCGGACTCTGGACGAACTTGCCATCGTCAGCCAGACCAAACCGGTGGTGCGCCGCAACGGATCGGCCGTCGCGATGGCGCCTCGGGAAGTGGTGCTCGACGACCTCATCGAGCTGGGATCGGGCGACCAGATCGTCGTCGACGGTGTCGTGGTGGAGGCGAGCGTGCTCGACATCGACGAATCGCTGCTCACTGGCGAGGCCGACCCGGTGCACAAGGCGGTGGGTGATCCGGTTCTGTCGGGGAGTTTCGTTGCCGCCGGTAGCGGCTGCTATCGGGCGACGAAGGTCGGCAGTGACGCATATGCCGCGAAACTGGCGGAGGAGGCCAGTAAGTTCACACTCGTACATTCGGAGTTACGCAGCGGCATCGACACGATTCTGAAGTTCATCACGTACCTAATGATTCCGGCGGGGCTGCTCATCATCTACAACCAGCTGTTCTCGAGCGGTCAGGCGTTGCGACCGGCGTTGAACGGCATGGTGGCCGCACTGGTGCCGATGGTGCCCGAGGGGCTGGTGCTGATGACGTCGATCGCGTTCGCCGTCGGCGTGGTCCGGCTCGGCCGGCGTCAGTGTCTGGTGCAGGAGTTGCCCGCCATCGAAGGGCTCGCCCGGGTCGACGTGGTGTGCGCCGACAAGACGGGCACGCTTACCGAGAACGGGATGCGCCTGTCCGAATTGCGTTGCGCTGTAGCCGAAGATGTCGGTCCGGCCGGCGCCGCACTCGCTGCCCTGGCCGCCGACGATCCACGCCCCAACGCCAGTGTCCTGGCGATCAAGGAGGCGTTCCCGGACGATCCCGGCTGGGGCGACGCCACGGCGGAGGCGCCGTTCTCCTCGGCGAAGAAATGGAGCGGACAGTCGTACGGTTCCCACGGGAACTGGGTGCTCGGCGCACCGGACGTTCTCCTCGACCCGGGCAGCGCCATGGCACGGGAGGCGGAGCGGGCGGGTGCGTCGGGACTGCGGGTGCTGCTCCTCGGCAGCGGAGACGTTCCGGTCGACCATCCGGCGGCGCCGGGAGTTGTCACGCCTCGCGCCCTCGTGATCCTCGAGCAGCGGGTGCGACCCGATGCGCGCGGCACCCTCGAGTACTTCGCGGGTCAGAACGTCACGGTCAAGGTGATTTCCGGGGACAACGCCGTGTCGGTCGGTGCCGTGGCCGGATCGCTCGGCCTTCCGGGTGGGAACCGACCCGTGGACGCCCGCACCCTCCCATCGGAACCCGAGGCCCTCGCCGATGCTCTCGAAGAATCCACCACGTTCGGCCGGGTGCGGCCGGATCAGAAGCGGGAAATGGTGGCAGCGTTGCAATCTCGCGGCCACACGGTGGCGATGACGGGTGACGGTGTCAACGATGTTCTCGCGCTCAAGGACGCCGACATCGGCGTGTCGATGGGATCGGGAAGCCCCGCGACGCGGGCGGTGGCACAGATCGTGTTGCTGGACAACAAGTTCGCCACCTTGCCGTACGTGGTCGGTGAGGGTCGCCGGGTGATCGGCAACATCGAACGCGTCTCCAACCTCTTCCTCACCAAGACCGTCTACTCGGTGTTGCTGGCGTTCCTGATCGGCCTGACGGGTGCGCTGTCGCAGATTTTCGATTTCGAACCGGTCCCATACCCCTTCCTGCCGAGGCACGTGACCATCGCGGCCTGGTTCACCATCGGTATCCCCGCATTCATCCTCTCGCTGGCTCCCAACAACGAACGTGCCCGCTCCGGCTTCGTCCCACGGGTGATGCGGCTGGCGGTGCCGTCGGGCGTCATCATCGGTGTCACCACGTTCATTTCGTACCTCCTGGTCTACGCCGGGCCCGAGCAGACCCAGACGCAGAAGGTGCAGGCGGGTACGTCGGCACTAATCACACTCATCATGATCGCGCTGTGGGTGCTCGCCGTCGTCGCACGCCCGTACGTGTGGTGGAAACTGGTCCTGATATTCGGGTCCGTTGCGGCGTACCTCATCCTGTTCGCCCTCCCCTTCACGCGGACGTTCTTCGAGCTCGACCCGACCAACGTGGCTGCCACCACGTCGGCGCTCACCTGCGGTCTCGTCGGGGTGGTTCTGGTGGAGCTGGCGTGGTGGGTGACGGGCCGCCTCCACGGAGAGCATCGACGACTCTTTGCGCCACCGGCGGATCTGCCGGGCCGCCGTTGAGGGCGGTGGCTCGCGCCCTGATAACGGGAGCGTTGGCGTCCCCGGCTCGATGCTGTGAGACTGGGTGCGCTGCGAGTGTTCGATCTCGCGCAGACGCAATGTGCGCAAGCACAGAGGAGGAAGAACGATGAGTTTCGCCAATACACTGAAGGGCCTGCTGGGCAAGGGGAAGGTTGCGGCCTCGCAGAACGCGGACAAGGTTCACGGCGCCATCGACAAGGCTGCCGACATCGCGAACAGCAAGACCGGTCGCAAGTACAGCGACAAGATCGACAAGGCTGCCGACGCGGCGAAGAAGGCAGTTCCTCCGAAGGAGTGACCGTCCTTCCCTTCAGACCTGTCCGGGTCCCGGTTCTCGAACCGGGGCCCGGATGCGTCCGCGGTGATGAGCCGCGAGCTCGGGGCGGGCACGGCACAATCGAACTGTGAACGGCGTCCTCGTGCTTCTCGTCATCATCGCGGCCATCGCGGTGACGAGTCTCGCGAAGCGCCGCGATCTGCAGCCGCCCCTCGTTCTGGTCACGATCGGCGCGATCGCCTCCTTCATTCCCGGCCTTCCGCGCCTCGAACTCGATCCCGAGGCCATCCTCGGAGTAGTGCTGCCGCCGCTGTTGTACTCGGCGGCCCTCAAATTTTCGGTGGCCACCTTCCGTCGCCACCTCGGGCCGATTCTGCGGCTCGGCATCTTCACCGTGCTGGCGACGGCATTCGCCGTCGCGTTCTTCGCCTCGTGGTTGTCGCCCGAGTTGACGTTGGTGGCTGCACTGGTACTCGGGGCGGTGGTCGCGCCGACGGACGCGGTCAGCGCTGTCGCCGTCGGCCGCCGGCTGGGGCTGCCGAATCGGGTGATCGCCATTCTCACCGGTGAGGGCCTGGTGAATGACGCCACCGCCCTGACACTGTTCGCCGTGGCCGTCTCGGCCGTGGTCGGGACGGATGTACCGGTTCACCCGGTGTTGTACTTCGCCTACGAGGTGATCGGCGGAGTGCTCGTCGGGCTGGTCCTCGCCAAGATCGTCGAGTGGGTGCGGCGCCGCATGTACGACTCGCCACTGGAACGGTCCTGGGGCTGATGCTTCCCTTCGCGGCGTACCTCGCCGCCGGGCAACTGCACGCCTCCGGCGTTCTCGCGGTGGTCACGGCCGGGTTCCTGATGGGCCACAAGGCAACCGACGCCTCGGTGTCCACCCGAATACAGGAGCGGTCCCTCTGGGAAGGCGTGGATCTCGTGCTCGAGATGTTCGTGTTCGCCTACATGGGGTTGCAACTCAAGTTCGTCATCGTCGACGTCCGCGACAACGGATTGCCGGTGCACCACATCTTCTTCTACGGGTTCGCAGTCCTCGTCGTGGTGATGGCGGTGCGACCGGCGTGGATACTGCTGCACCGGTTTCGCCGCCACATCGGTCTGGTGGTACGTACACCGGGCGACACGGTGGAACTCGGCTGGCGCGAAAGCCTTGTCGTGTCGTGGGCCGGCATGCGCGGAGTCGTCACGATCGCGGCAGCGGCGGGAATTCCGATGACGGTCGCGAGCGGAGCGCCTTTCCCGGGACGGGAAGTCATCCAGGCCATCGCCTTCGTCGTCGCGGTGGGAACCCTGCTCATCCAGGGCGCCACCATGCCGTTGCTGATTCGAATGCTCGATCTGGCAGATCCCCTCGAACGTCAACGGGAAGAAGAACAGGTGAAGCACGCGCGCACCATTTCACGCGAGGCCGGCGAACGGTTTCTCGACGACTGCGCCCAGCATCCGCCCTCGGGAATCGACTCCGCAGAGGTGACCGACATTCTGTCGCGGGTACGCCGGTCGATGCGGGCACGCCTGCAGGCCGAAGAAGCGGAAGAGCCCGGCGAAAAGGCGCGGGCCGGCGTGGTGTTCGACGACATTCGCCGGGCAGCGCTGCGTGCGCAGCGGCAGGCGTTGATCGATGCCCGTGACGCGGGCAGTCTCGACGACGAGGTAATGCGTACCGTATTGGAAAGCCTCGACGTGGAAGAGGCAGCAGCAGAAGAGCGGGTCCGACGGCGTCGAGAATGGGGTGCGCGATGACAGGTTTGTCGAGGCGGCGTGCGGGATGGCCCGTGATCTTCGCCCTCACCGGGGTCGTGGTGCTCGCAGGGTGCGGCGCAGACGGGGCGACCGTTCCGCCGCCCTCCGCTCCCGCAGCGACCTCCACCGCCGCGTTGCCGTCGGCCCCCACCGGGGACGACCGCGGCGCGCTCACCGCGCAGACCCCCGTGGCCGACATCGACCCGGCGATCACGAATCTGGGAGCAACGGCAACCCGCGTCGTCTATCGGTCGACGTCGGGGGTCGACGGGGCCGGTACCGAAGTGGTGGGCACCGTGTTCACACCGGCAGGGCCCGCTCCCGAGGGCGGTTGGCCGGTGGTCACGGTGGGGCACGGCACGACCGGGGTCACCGACGACTGCGCGCCGTCGGCGTCACCGACGCTGTCGGGCACCACCGGACTCGTCGTGCCGCTCTTGCAGAGGGGGTATGTGGTGACCGTCAGCGATTACCAGGGTCTCGGCACCGACGGCCCGCATCCCTACCTCGAACCCGTCACCGCGGCATACAACCTCATCGACGCCGTCCGCGCGGCCCGCAACGTGGTGCCCGAGGCCTCGACGCGCTGGGCGGCCCTCGGGGTTTCCCAGGGCGGTCAGGCGTCGTGGGCGGCGGCCGAACACGCGGACGACTACGGGGACGGGCTCGAATTCGTGGGTTCGGCCAACCTGTCGCCCGCGGCTGATCTGTCGGGCATCATGGCGGAGGGAACCGCAGCCCCGTTGTCGTTGCCGCAGAAGATGTTCCTGCCGTATCTGCTCGAGGGACTCTCGGTGTTCCATCCGGACCTCGATCCGGCCGACTACATGCGCGGCGCGCTCGCCGACAATCAGGAGATCACGCTGTCGTGTGTCACGGCGAGACTTTCCGAGAAGTGGACTGTGGCAACCCAGCTCACTCCGGAGGACACCGGACCGCGTACGGAGGCCGCCGCCGCGCGGATGAACGGCTGGCTCGAGGAGATCGCGCTGCCACGCGAGCGTGCCGAGGGCCCGATGCTCGTCGTGGTCGGTGAGCGAGACAATCTCATTCTGCCGCAGTGGACTTCGGAAGCCGTCGACAAGGCGTGTGCGCAGGGCGACGTCATCGAGTTCGAATCCCGTCCCGGGGAGGGGCACGCCGACGGACGGGCCGTGCCTGGTGCGGTGCAATGGATTGCCGACCGCTTCGCCGGTGAGCAGGCGCCGAACACCTGTGACGGCGGCGCACGGTGAGCGAATCGGTGATCGACCGGCTGCGGGCGTTGTGCCTGGCGTTGCCCGAGGCGACCGAACGCGTCAGTCACGGAGAACCCGCGTGGTTCGTCCGCCGGTCACCCCAATTCGCGACTCTCGCAGACCATCACCACGACGACCGCTTGTCGTTCTGGGCCGCCGCTCCCGCAGGCGCGCAGCAGGACTGGGTTCGGCGCGACGAGGAGCGCTTCTTCGTGCCGCCGTACGTCGGCGGGCGCGGGTGGGTAGGTGTGTACCTCGACGTGCCGCAGGATTGGCGCGACCTCGCCGACATCGTGGAGGAGGCTTACCGCACCGTGGCCCCGAAAACGCTGGTCGCTCGACTGGACGCCGGAGAATGAGCCGTCGCGGGCTGCTGCAGTGGTTGCGGGCGAGGCAGGAGCTGACCACACCCACCGAACGAGCGGTCCACACGACCTTGCACACGGCGTCGCTGGCGGCCGGATCGTTGCGGCGGGGACTCGACGAGACCTCGGCGCAGGAGGCGGCGCCGCATCTGCGCCTGCTTACGGGCGCCCAGGCCCTCGCGATTTTCGATGCCGCCGGGCACCTCCTCGCCTGGAACGGCCCCCACGAGGCGTTGGCGGAACAACTCCACGATGCGGCGAGCCGGGCCGTCGACGGTGAGCGCCGGGTGCTCGTCGCCTACGGCGGACTGGTTCGCAGTGCCGGTGACCACGGGGTGCGGGCGCTGATCGCCCAGCCCCTGCTCATCGAGGCCACCGGCGTGGTGGGAGTGCTCGGGGTGGTCACCACGGAGGACCCGGGGCCCGGCATGCTGGGCGCCGTCACCGAGGTGGCCCGGTATGCGTGCAGTCAGATCGAACTGGCCGACCTGGATGCGTCTCGCGCGCGACTCGACCGCGCCGAGGTGCGGGCGCTGCGCGCACAGATCAGCCCGCACTTCATCTACAACGCGTTGAACACGGTGGCGTCGTTCGTGCGCACCGATCCCGACCGGGCCAGGGAACTGATCCTCGAGTTCGCCGATTTCACCCGGTATTCGTTCCGGTCGGCGGGGGAGTACACCCTGCTGGCGGACGAACTCCGCAACATCGATCGTTACCTCACCCTCGAACGCGCCCGATTCGGTGACACGCTGGCCGTCACCCTGCAGGTGGCCCCCGAGGTGCTCAATGTGGTGTTGCCGTTCCTTGCGCTGCAACCGCTGGTGGAGAACGCGGTGCGGCACGGCATCTCCGGCAAACCCGAGGGCGGCACCGTCACCATCGTCGCCGCCGACGAGGGTACGGACTGCGTGATCAGCGTGGAGGACGACGGAATCGGGATGGACCCGGAACTGCTGCGGTCGGGGTCGCTCGACGCGGTCGCCGAGTCGTCCGGCATGAAGGAGGCGGCGCACGTCGGGCTCGCCAACGTCGACGACCGGCTGCGCGCCGCCTTCGGCAACGACTACGGGCTGGTCGTGGAGACCGCGCCCGGGGCGGGCACCAAGGTGAGCATGCGCGTTCCCAAGTTCCGGCAGGGGATCCGCCCGTGACTCGGTGGGGTCCGTGCGAAAATCGGTTCCGTTGTGAATGACACTGACGACATGGCCCCCCGAGCGTCCGGAAGCGACGCGCCGCTCACCGTGCTGGCCGTCGACGACGAGAAACCCGCCCTCGACGAGTTGGCGTTCCTGCTGCGCGCGCAGGATGCCGTCGGGGAAATCCGCACCGCAGGGGAGGCCACGACGGCGCTGCGCATCCTCCAGGACGGGAACATCGACGCCGTGTTCCTCGACATCAACATGCCGGGACTCGACGGCCTCGAGCTGGCCGGCATCCTGTCGAACTTCGCGTCGCCCCCACCGGTCGTGTTCGTCACCGCACACGATGACCGGGCTGTGGACGCGTTCGACCTCGGTGCCGTCGACTATCTGCTCAAACCGTTGCGCGAGGAACGTCTCGCCGAGTCCGTGCGGCGGATCGTCGAAGGCCGGCGGCGCCGACAGGAACCCGCCGCACCCGGGGGGGTGTCCGACGAGGTGATCCCCGTCGAGCTCGGCGGCGTCACCACTCTGGTACACCGTTCGTCGGTGGAGTGGGTGGAAGCCGACGGTGACTACGCACGACTGCACACCGCCGACCGTTCACATCTCGTGCGCATCCCGATCTCCGCGCTGGAGGCCCGCTGGGCCGATGCCGGTTTCCTCCGCGTGCACCGTTCCTACCTGGTGTCCCTGCCGCTGGTTACCGGAATTCGCACCGTCGGCAACGGCCTCGTCGTCTGTCTACGCCCGCACGGTGATCTGCCGCCCGTCGAATTGCCGGTCAGTCGACGGCACACGCGAATTCTCAAGGATCGCCTGGTCCGGGCACCGAAACAGTCGTGGACCGCGCGATGAGCTCGCCCGAACGGGTTCGAGTGGTGCTGGCGCAGCGGCGTGGGGCCCGCATCGTGCGTACCCGTGTCGAGGTCCAGGAACAGACCGAGGTCGGGGACGCCATGATCCGCGGGCTCGTCCGGGCCCAGCTGTGGCTCGCTGTCCGGCTCGCCGTCCTCGCGGCAGGAGTGCTGTGCGCGGTACCGGTTGTCCTGCTGTCGTTCCCCGCGGTGTCGGAGGCGACCGTGCTGGGGATTCGCCTGCCGTGGGTGGTGCTCGGCGCCCTGGTGTATCCGGTGCTCCTGACGACCGGGTGGGTCTACATCCGGCAGGCCGAGCGCAACGAGCAGGAATTCACCGAACTCGTGGACGACTGAGCACGCCGTGACCACCGACCAGCCGATTCCCTGGCTCACGTTGGCCGGTCTGGCTGCGGCGGCCGTCGCCACCGTGGCCATCGGAATCTACGGCGTGCGGTTGGCCCGCACCACGTCCGACTTCCTGGTCGCTTCGCGTAGCGTCGGCCCGCGCTGGAATGCCGCCGCGATCTCCGGTGAATACCTCTCGGCCGCATCCTTTCTCGGAGTCGCCGGGCTCATCGCCAAGTACGGTGCCGACGCACTGTGGTACCCGATCGGGTTCACGGCCGGATACCTGGGCCTGCTGCTGTTCGTCGCGGCGCCGCTGAGGAGGTCGGGGGCCTACACGGTGCCCGACTTCGCCGAGTTCCGGCTCGGCTCGGCTCGGGTTCGTACCCTCGCCATGATCGTCGTCGCCGTCGTCTGCGCGCTGTACCTCGTCCCGCAGTTCCAGGGGGCCGGTCTCACGCTGAACATCCTCCTCGGCGTCCCGAGCTGGGTCGGAGCGGCGGTGGTCGGGGTCATCGTCATCGCGAACGTGGTGGGCGGCGGCATGCGGTCCGTCACCTTCGTGCAGGCGTTCCAGTACTGGCTCAAACTGACCGCGGTCGCGGTACCGGCGCTGGTGTTGTCCGTGTACTTCTTCGCCGACTCCCACGAATTGGGTGCACCCGCACCGCCCACCGTCGACGAGCAGACCACTGTCGACATCACCACCGACGTCGTCGTGCAGGTTTCGGCTCCCGTCACGGTCGGGGGGTCGGGAACGATCGACGGAGTGGAGAACTCGGAAGACGTCACGCTGGCGCCCGGTGAACACCATCTCGGCGAGGGCACGTCGATGACCCTCGAAGCGGGGTCGCCCGTACCCGTCGTCGCGGGCGCACCAGCCGACAACTCCGACTGGATCACGCCCGGATGGGGTTTCGGGGGCGGGCATCCGACATATCAGGTGTATTCGCTGATCATTGCCACATTCCTCGGCACGCTCGGGCTTCCGCACGTCCTGGTCCGGTTCTACACCAATCCCGACGGGCGGGCGGCGCGGTTGACGTCCCTCGCCGTCGTCGGACTGCTCGGGGTGTTCTACCTGTTCCCGACGCTGCTCGGCGTGTTCGCGCGGCTGTACGTGCCACAACTGCTGATCACCGGTACCTCCGACGCCGCGGTGCTCCTGCTGCCCGGCTCGGTGTTCTCCGGTTGGGGCGGTCAGCTGCTGGCCGCGCTCGTCGCCGCCGGTGCGATCGCCGCCTTCCTGTCCACGTCGTCCGGACTGCTCGTCAGCATCGCGGGGGTCCTCAGCACCGATGTGCTGCGCGGACGGGTCCGCGACTTCCGGATTGCCGCGACCCTCGCCGGGGTCGTGCCACTGGCGCTGTCGTTGGCG
Source organism: Rhodococcus sp. NPDC019647 (assembly GCF_044389235.1). Taxonomy (NCBI): domain Bacteria; kingdom Bacillati; phylum Actinomycetota; class Actinomycetes; order Mycobacteriales; family Nocardiaceae; genus Rhodococcus; species Rhodococcus sp. NPDC019647. The sequence continues at coordinate 54,600 of NZ_JBIRXS010000022.1, forward strand.
GTGACGTCGCTCGACCTGTCCCGAACTGTCGGCCTGGTCTTCGCGGTCGCAGCGTCGACGCTGTGTCCCTTACTCGTCCTCGGCATCTGGTGGCGCGGACTCACCGCGGCGGGGGCGGGCTCCGGGATGACGGCCGGGGGACTCGTCGCCGGTACTGCCGCAGCGGTCGTCGTGGTGGGCGGCGTCCCCGACGACATCGCCGACGGCTGGCCCGCCGCGATGGTCGCCTACCCTGCTGCGGTCAGCGTGCCGCTGGCCTTCGCCACGATGGTGCTGGTCAGCAAGATGACGAAGCGGCAGATCCCCGCCGACCTCAGCCGAATCTTCACCCGCATGCACGCCCCCGAGCGCCTCGGTGTCGGCTCCGACCGCGAGAGGGAGCTCCGCTCCCCGTGAGCCTTTTTGGTAGCTCCAGCGACCAGAAAGGCGCACGAGGGGTGAAGCCGCTCGTCGCGGTCGGGTAACCGTTCGGCGCACACTCCGACAGTTCGGCGTGTGACTGCCGCCACACTATGTTGTTGTGACTCACCTCTCAGTACCGTCGATTTTCAGTTCACTTCACGCGTGCGACCAAGGAGCCAGCAGTGACCACAGCCGATATCAGCGAGGGAGCGTCGCAAGAGCGGCGCACCCCTGATGCGCAAGCCTTCCTCGACATGCAGGCGAGTCCCGAATTTCAGGAGTTGCGGCGCCGCCTCCGTAGGTTCGTCTTCCCCATGACGGCGTTCTTCCTCGCCTGGTATGCGGCGTATGTGCTCCTGGCTACCTACGCCTCCGACTTCATGGCTACCAAGGTGCTCGGCAACATCAACCTCGGCATCATCCTCGGCCTCGGGCAGTTCGTGACCACCTTCGCGATCACCGCCCTGTACGTGCGGTTCGCCAACCGGGAACTCGATCCCCGATCCGCCGCCATCCGTGAAGAGCTGGAAGGACCCGTCAAGTGATTACCACCCTCGCGGCCGGTACCGACGTCGGCAACCCGCTCCTCAACATCGCGATCTTCGCGGCCTTCGTCGTGATCACGATGACCATCGTGATCCGTGCGAGCCGCACCACCAAGAAGGCCTCGGACTTCTACACCGGTGGCGGTCAGTTCTCCGGACCGCAGAACGGTTTCGCCATCGCCGGCGACTACCTGTCGGCGGCGTCGTTCCTCGGTATCGCCGGAGCCATCGCGGTGTACGGGTACGACGGATTCCTGTACTCGGTGGGCTTCCTCGTCGCCTGGCTGGTGGCTCTACTTTTGGTTGCCGAACTCCTCCGCAACACCGGCCGGTTCACGATGGCGGATGTGCTGAGCTTCCGGCTGAAGCAGCGCCCGGTGCGCATGGCCGCGGCGCTCTCCACGCTCGTCGTGTCGCTGTTCTACCTGCTCGCGCAGATGGCGGGCGCCGGCGGACTCGTCGCGCTACTGCTCAACATCGACGGCAAGGTAGGCCAGGCCGTCGTTGTCGCCGTGGTCGGTGCGTTGATGATCGTCTACGTGCTCGTCGGTGGCATGAAGGGCACCACCTACGTGCAGATGGTCAAGGCGGTGCTACTCGTCCTCGGTGCCGGTGTCATGTTCTTCCTCGTCCTGTTCGCGGTGCGCGGCAATTTCTCGCAGCTGCTCGCCGACGCGCAGGCCACGGCCGCCGGTTCCACGAACGAGGCGATCGCGGGCCGTGACATGCTCAGTCCCGGTGCCAAGTACGGCATCAGCTCGATGAGCAAGCTCGACTTCATCTCGCTCGGTATCGCGCTGGTTCTGGGAACCGCCGGCCTTCCGCACGTCTTGATGCGGTTCTACACGGTCCCCACCGCCAAGGAAGCTCGCCGCTCGGTCACCTGGGCAATCGGACTGATCGGCGCGTTCTACCTGTTCACGCTGGTCCTTGGTTACGGCGCCGCCAAGATGGTCGGACCGGACGCCATCCTCGCCGCGCCCGGCGGTGAGAACGCGGCCGCGCCGCTGCTCGCATTCGAACTGGGCGGCACCATCTTCCTTGCAGTCATCTCCGCGGTCGCGTTCGCGACCATCCTCGCAGTGGTCGCGGGCCTGGCGATCACGGCCTCGGCATCGTTCGCCCACGACATCTACGCCAGTGTCGTCAAGCGCGGTAACGCCTCCGAGGAGTCGCAGGTACGGGTGTCGCGCATCACCGTCGTCGTGATCGGCGTCGTGTCGATCATCCTGGGCATACTCGCGATGGGGCAGAACATCGCGTTCCTGGTGGCGCTCGCATTCGCCGTCGCCGCTTCGGCCAACCTGCCGACGCTGCTGTACTCCCTGTTCTGGAAGAAGTTCAACACCACCGGTGCGCTGTTCAGCATCTACGGCGGCCTCATCAGCTGCCTCGTGTTGATCGTCTTCTCCCCGGCGGTGTCCGGCAAGAAGTCGTCGATGTTCCCGTCCGCCGACTTCGACTTCTTCCCGCTGGCCAACCCCGGCATCGTGTCCATTCCGCTCGCGTTCCTGCTGGGCGCCGTCGGCACCTACATCGGTCGCAGCAAGGCGGAGGATCCCGCCAAGCAGGCGGAGATGGAGGTCCGTTCACTCACCGGTGTCGGCGTGGAGAAGGCGGTCTCGCACTGATCCCCCTGTGAGTACTTATTAACCGCCCGCGGTTAATAAGTACTCACAGGCGGCTAGGCTGCAGCGATGGCGAAACTTACGGTCGAGACGGACGTCCCGCTGACTCCCCAGGACACCTGGGACAAGGCATCGAATCTGCAGGAGTTCGACAAGTGGTTCGTGGTGCACGACGGCTGGCGCAGCGAGCTTCCCGAAACGCTCACCGCTGGTACGGTTCTGAGCTCCGTCGTCACGGTCAAGGGGCTGCGGAACCGGGTGAAGTGGACCATCAAGGAGTACGACGCTCCGCGGCGACTTGTGCTGAAGGGTGACGGCAAGGGCGGCGTGAAGCTCGGCCTCACGCTGGAAGTGAAGGCGAAGGGTGGTGGCTCCGAGGTGGTGTTCACCATCGAGCTGGGCGGCGCGCCGCTGTTCGGACCCATCGGCTCGGGTGTCGCGAAGGCATTGAAGGGCGACATCGAGAAGTCGCTGCAGACGTTCGTGGAGCTGTACGGCTGACCGACACACCTGCCGGACCCGGAATCGGAGCGAGGAAAATCCTTCCGCAGCGCACAATATGTATGTATTGGCGGCGGAAGGGTGTCGATGGCGAACACGGGAACCCGGCAGGTGACGGTCGACGGACATCGGCTGTCACTGACCAACCTGGACAAGGTCCTCTACCCCGAGTCGGGCACCACCAAGCGTGAGGTGATCGAGTACTACACGCGCATCGCGCCCGCGATGATTCCCCACATCCTCGATCGGGCCGCCACCCGTAAACGTTGGCCGAACGGCGTGGAGAGCGACCCGTTCTTCGAGAAGAACCTGGCCGCTTCGGCCCCTGCCTGGCTTGAACGACGGGCCTTGGAACACTCCGACCGTTCCGTGCACTATCCGATTCTCAACTCTGTGGCGGCGCTCGCCTGGGCGGGTCAGCAGGCCGCGCTCGAAATCCACGTGCCGCAGTGGCGATTCGACGGGTCGCGGCGTGGACCGGCCACCCGGATCGTGTTCGACCTCGACCCGGGACCGGGCGTGGGTCTGCCGGAATGCGCCGAGGTTGCCCGCGCCGTCCGGGACCTCGTAGCCGAGCTCGGCTGGACCGCCTTCCCGGTGACGAGCGGCAGCAAGGGCATTCACCTGTATGTGCCCCTCGACCGGAAGTTGGAGGGGTCGGGGGCGTCGACCGTCGCGAAGCAGGTGGCGACGGGCCTGGAGAAGCTGATGCCCGACCTGGTCACCGCCACGATGGCCAAAGCGGTTCGCGCCGGGAAGGTGTTCGTCGACTGGAGTCAGAACAATCCGTCGAAGACGACCATCGCGCCGTACTCGTTGCGGGGACGACCGCAGCCGTTGGTCGCGGCGCCCCGCAGCTGGGACGAACTCGACGATCCGGAGTTACGGCAGTTGAGCTTCACGGAAGTGCTCGCGCGGTGGGAGACCGACGGTGACCTGCTGGCCGATCTCGACCCGCCGTGGGAGAACGAGGCGACGCTGGCTGACTATCGCCGCAAACGCGACCCGAGCCGAACCCCGGAACCGATGCCGGACAAGGTCAACCCCGGTGCGGGCAACAGTTTCGTCATTCAGGAACATCATGCCCGGCGCCTGCACTACGACCTCCGGCTGGAGCGCGACGGAGTGCTGGTGTCGTGGGCGGTGCCGAAGAATGTGCCCACCTCGACTGGTGAGAACCGGTTGGCCGTCCACACCGAGGACCACCCGCTCGAATACCTGACCTTCTCGGGCACCATCCCGAAGGGGGAGTACGGCGGCGGAACAATGACGATCTGGGACACCGGCACATACGACGTCGAGAAGTGGCGCGACGACGAAGTGATCGTGCAGTTGCACGGCGAGCAGGTGGAGGGTCGTTTCGCGCTGATCCGCACGAAAGGTGACCAGTGGTTGATGCATTTGATGAAGGACCAGTCGACGGGTGAGTCGACATCCGCCGAACTGCCACGGGATCTTTCACCGATGCTGGCCACGCCGGGCACCCTCGACGGGCTCGATCCAGCGGAATGGGCTTTCGAGGGTAAATGGGACGGCATCAGAGTGATCGCCGAGATCGGTGGGGGAGACGTGCGTCTGCGCAGCCGGGCAGGTAACGACAAGACCCGCGACTACCCTGGATTGGGTTGGCTTGCAGACGCTCTCGCCGACCACGACGTCGTGCTCGACGGTGAGGTGGTCGCCTTCGATCGGCACGGAATCACCAGTTTCAGCCTGCTCCAACAAGGAAATGAACCCCACTTCCTGGCGTTCGACGTGCTGTACCTGGACGGTGTGTCGTTGCTGCGGAAGAAGTACACGGACCGCCGTCGGGTGCTCGAAGCCCTCGCCGCGAAAGTCGACGACCTCGTGGTGCCGCCGCAGCTGCACGGTACGGCGGAGGAGGCGCTGGAGGAGAGTGGCCGCCGCGGTTGGGAAGGTGTGGTGGCCAAACGTCGTGAGTCCGTGTACTTGCCGGGCAAGCGTGGGTCGAGCTGGATCAAGGTGAAGAACTGGCGGACCCAGGAAGCGGTGATAGGAGGTTGGCGGCGCGGGCAGGGCGGCCGTTCCCGGGGGATCGGTTCCATCCTTCTCGGAATCCCCCAGGACGGCGGACTGCGCTACGTGGGCCGGGTGGGTACCGGATTCACCCAGCGCGACCTGGACGAACTCGCATCCACCCTCGGTCCGCTCGAGACCGAAACCAGCCCCTTCGTCGACGTCCTCCCGACCGCGGACCGTAAAGGTGCGGTGTGGGTGAAACCCACCCTGGTGGGGGAGGTGCGATTCATGGAATGGACCGGCGCCGGACGACTACGGCACCCGAGCTGGCGTGGGTTGCGGGAAGACAAGCGGCCGGCGGATGTGGTGGACGAATCGTAGCGCTCCGATCCACTTACTCGCCGACAGTCGTTCCGCCGACGGACCCGCCCACTCCACCGGGGGCCTGGGGAACGCTCGGCGGCCGGGGCTTCGGTCCGCCACCGGCCGGGAAGGGATCGGTCGCGGGCGAGAGGACTTCGTCGTCGATCTTCCCGGGGAAGGGGAACGGGCGCTTCGGCGGCTTGACCGGATCCACCACGACCGGCGGTTCGACGACGGGCGGTTCGACGACGGGCGGTTCGACGACCGGCGGTTCGACGACGGGCGGTTTGGCGACGGGCGGCTGTGCGATCGGGGGAATCACGATCGGGGGCGCTGCGACCTGGGGTACCCCGACCGGCGGCGCTGCGACCCGTGGTGCCGGCGCGAAGACGATCGGTGGGACGACCTCCGGTCCGGGCGCCGCGACCTCGATATCGGCCGCCGCAGTACCCGGATCCACCGCGACGGCACCGGGCACAGCAGCGATGCCGGGAAGGACTCGCTGCTGCGAGTTGCTCCTGTCGGACGTCGGTGAGGGTGCGCCGTCGATGTGCCCGCCGGCGAGGAGGACGACTGCCGTCCCCACGAACGAGAAGGCAATGGCGGCGGTGGTGCCGAGTGCGATGCGGGTTGCGGTGGTGGTCACGGTGTAGGTCCTCCGGTGGGTAGGGGGTGTGCCGGGCTGATGACTCAAGCGTGCGCTGAAGACGAACGCCGCGACAGCGACCCCAGGGTGACGATCCACCACCCCGTGCGCGGGCAAACCTGCACAGAATCTTCACAGGCTCTGACGGGGATCCGCACGCGCGGGCAATACAGTCGGGGCATGAGCCAACGAAGAGTGCTCGTCGTCGACGACGAGGCGACGATCTGCGAGTCGGTAGCCGCCAGGTTGCGTGCCGAGGGCTTCGACGTCGTCACGGCGTCCGACGGTCCGGGTGCCGTGGCGGAATGCGAGGCCTCCGAACCGGACCTGCTCGTCCTGGATGTGATGCTGCCCGGATTCGACGGGCTCGAGGTCTGCAGGAGGGTGCAGGCCGCACGGCCGGTACCGGTGTTGATGCTCACCGCCCGAGCGGACGAAACAGACATGCTCATCGGACTCGGGGTGGGTGCCGACGACTACCTGAGCAAGCCATTCAGCATGCGGGTGCTCGTGGCCAGGGTGCACGCGCTCGTGCGCCGCGCCGAACGGGCCACCGAGGCCGCCTCCAGCGGACAGGCGGGGATGTCGGTGGGTGATCTCGAGGTGGATCTCGTCGAGCGACGGGTCCGGCGCGGTGACGACGAAATACACCTCACGAGGACGGAGTTCGACCTTCTCGCGCATTTCGCCTCTCGCCCACGGGCCGCCATCTCCCGGGAGTCGCTGCTCGCGGAGGTCTGGGGATGGGGTGACGTGGCCGGCAGCAGGACCGTCGACAGCCACGTCAAGGCCCTGCGCCGGAAACTCGGCGGCGACCTCATCCGCACGGTCCATGGTGTCGGTTACGCGCTGGACGTGCAGAAGTGAGCGCCGGTGACCGGGTCGGTGGCGGACGGATCGTCGACAGGTTGCCTCGACCGCTCGATCCTTTTCGGTCGTTCAAGGTCAAGACCGGGTTACTCGTGGTCGCGGCACTGTTCCTCGCCTCCCTGATGTTCTGGGTGACGGCGCGCTGGCCCTTCCGATACGCGCTCGCCCTGGCGATGCTGGTGTCGTTAGCAGTGACCCAGATCCTCGCGCACGGGATGACCTCGCCCCTGCGAGAGATGACGGCTGCGGCCCGCGCGATGGCGACGGGCGACTACTCCCGCCGGGTCCGGTCGACGTCGAGAGACGAAATCGGTGAACTGGCCCGCGCATTCAACTCCATGGCCGAGGATCTCGAGGCAGCCGACCGCTATCGCCGTGAATTGATCGGCAACGTCTCGCACGAGCTGCGCACACCGATTTCCGCACTGTCGGCACTGCTCGAGAACGTGGTCGACGGTGTAGAAGAACCCGATCCGGCTCGGATGCAGGTGGCACTCGATCAGACCGAGCGGCTTGGCCGGTTGGTCGCCGAACTTCTCGACCTGTCGCGCCTGGAAGAGGGTGCGGTGCAACTCGACCGCGAGCGGTTCCCGGTCCGGGACTTCCTCGGGGATGTGGTTCGTCAGGCGGTGGGACCGGCAGGACCACGGCGGGTGCAAGTGGACGTGCAGCCGTCCGGCCTCTGCGTCGATGCCGATGTCGCGCGACTCCACCAGGCGGTGACGAACCTCGTCGACAACGCTCTTCGGCACGGCTCCGCCCACACCCAGGTCGTAGTGCGCGGCCGCCCCGCTCCGGGTGGCGTGATCATCGAGGTGGAGGACGACGGCCCCGGGATCAGCCCCGGTGAGCGCTCCCGGGTATTCGAGCGTTTCACACGCGGGGGTTCCACGGATGGCGGGACCGGGCTCGGACTCGCGATCGCGCGCTGGGCGGTCGAATTGCACGACGGCCGCATCGAGGTCGTCGACACGGTGCGCGGCTGCTGCATCCGGGTGACCCTGCCCGCCGGTTGACACGAACACACCAGATACGGGACCCGCCGGTCCCGCGATGACGCCTGCCCGAATCCGGGTGATGCAACCAGGGAGGACACATGACAATCGCACCTGCCCAACCAGTTCGGCCACGGCGGACACGATGGTGGCCGGGGGGAGTGTGGCGACGCGACCGCACGTCGATCGCTCCCCGCGCGATCGTCCTCGCCGCCGTCGGAGCCGGCGTGGTCGCTGCTCTCACGCTCCACATCACGGTGGTCGGTCTGGGTTACCTGCTGACCGGTACCGCGATCGCACTGGCGGTCTTCGCGACGCGCAGGGTGAGACCCACAGCTGCGCAGGCAGTTGCAGTAGTCACTGCACTCGCCCTGCTCGCTGTGCTCAGTGTTCGGGGCGCCGGCTGGCTGGCCGCCGTGTGTGTAGCCCTCAGCTGGGTGGTCGGGTCCTTCGCCGTGGTCGGAGGTAGAACCTGGACGGGTCTGGCCGCCGGTTCGTTCGCGCTGTGGTTCACCCCACTGCGGGTGATTCGCTGGACACGACGCGGAGCCTCCCGCTGGAGTTCCGCCGAAAGAGTCTCGCTGCTCCGTGTTTTCGGCGTGGCCGCCGTCAGCGCGGTCCTCCTGCTGGTGTTCGGATCGCTGTTCGCCAGCGCCGATGCGAAGTTCGCCGAACTCCTCGAACAGGCGACACCCTCGGTGGAGGTGTCCAATCCGGTCGGCAGGCTCGTGCTCGGCACGCTCGTGTGCGGTGGGACGCTGGGTGCTGCCTATCTGCTGAGACGCACCCCACGGGTGGACGCACTCGCACCCGGTCCTGGTCGACCCGTTGCCCGCTGGGAGTGGGCTTTTCCACTCGCGCTGCTGAACTTGCTGTTCCTCGGTTTCGTCGCCGTGCAGTTGAGAGTGCTGTTCGGTGGGGACCGGCACGTGTTGACGACGGACGATCTCACGTACGCCGAGTACGCCCGGCAGGGCTTCTGGCAGTTGCTGGCCGTGACGGGGCTGACGCTGCTGGTGATGGCTGTTGCTCTCCGCAAGGCGGCGCGGAGGGAGGCGATCGACCGCACGCTGGTGCGAGTGCTGCTCGGCCTGCTCTGTGTTCTGACGCTCGTCATCGTGGCATCGGCGGTCGCCCGGATGTCGCTGTACGAGAGTCACTACGGGTACACGCAGCTGCGCCTGCTCGTTCTGGTGACCGAACTGTGGCTGGGATTGGTGTTCATACTCATGATCGTTGCGGGGCTGCGGTTGTCGGGGCGGTGGTTGCCTTGTGCGGTTCTGAGTTCGGCAGTGTGCGGGGTGCTCCTCCTCGCTGTGGTCGATCCGGACGCCTATATCGCGCAGAAGAACGTGGAACGCTTCGAGGAGACCGGACGCATCGATGTGAGCTACCTGAGGTCGTTGTCGGTCGATGCGGTTCCCGCTCTGGATCGACTGCCGGAGCCGGAACGCTCGTGTGCCCTGTATCGGCTCCAGCACGAGGTCGATGAAGGAGCCGAGTGGTACGAGTACAACGCAGCGCGGAACAGGGCCCGCGATCTGTTGGCCGCTCACCCTGTCGGGCGCTGTGATCGGGTCGCGTCGTAGATCGCTAGAACGGCGGATCGTCGCGTGCCGGACCTGACACGGGAATATGGGTGAGGTCGGGGACGGCTGGTGCGGATCGTCGTGTTCGGTGAAGTTCTATGAGGTAGTCGAGGTCATGCTCGGCGTGGGAGCGTCGGGTCATCAACGCCAGCGTCCGGTCGTGCCGCGATGTGCGAGCGGTACGGACGAGATGGACTGCGGCACCTTCGGGTTCGGTGCACATGGTTTCACCGTGTGGGGTGGTCCATTCGAGATGTCCGGCGCCGCTCTGTTTCACGGTCCACAGTCCTCGGGTTTTGAGGCGGTGGTGTCGTCGGCAGAGGCAGGCGAGATTCGAGTCGACGGTGAGACCACCATTTTCGGGATCGTCGTGGTCGAACGGAGTCGTATGGTCGAGGTCGCAGTGTCGGGCGGGCACCTGGCAGTTCGGGAAGCGGCACTGTCCGTCGCGGGTACGGATGCGGCGGGACTGCCCGGTGCCGGGTGAGTAAGTGGTGGCGCAGGTGTCGTTACGGATCAGGTCCTTCGGTACGCCCGGGTGTTTCACGATGGCACTGATGCCGAGGATGTGGCTGCCGTCGCCGGGTACGTCGTTCTCGGTGAGGACGTGGACGCGTTGGAAGACCCCGTCTGCGGCGAGAAGGCGGGCGGTGTCGGCGTCGATGGGCCCGTACCCGTCGAGGTAGGCAGGGGTTTCGTCCAACCCGAGCAGTGTTTCGGCGTTGATTACCACCTGGATCAGTGGTGCCCGACGGGTAGGAGAGGGCCTGGTTCGGGTGTGGCAGCCGACGTCCAGGCAGCGGCAGAGGAGTCTGCCGCTGCCGTCTGCGAGTGCGGTCAGGGCGTCGGCACGGCGTTGGGCGAGGGTTCGGGGGTCGCCGGTGCAGACGTCGTGAATGGCCATCTCACGTAGCCGCATCCCAATGGTGTGGGCGTCGGCCGCGGGGAGATGTCCGTCGACGAAGGATATGCCGTTCTCGGCGGGCCGCACCCGGACATCGCGGTCGGCGGCGGCAAGCTTCGTCCGGCGACGGAGACTGCCGGGATCGTGCTTGGCGATCAGCCGGCGGCAGCGGACTCGGAGCGTGGTGGGTGGCACGTTACGGCCCTCCAGCACTGCGGATTCGAGGATGTCGAGGGCGCTGTCGTTCACCCCGGTCAGCATGGCGGAGATGACGCGGGCCTGGGCGAGGTCGATCCGGCCGGTCGCGAACGCCTCGCGCGTACGGTGGAGACGGTGTCGTAATTCCAGTCCCAACTCGATCGACGCGGTGACCGTACCTTCATTCATGCCCAGTGCAGCGGACAGTTCGACTGCGGCGTGCATGCCGGAATGCGCGGGATTGATCCCACGTCGCTCGTCTTCGTTCGAGCACTAGTAGTAGTAGTCGGTGATGGCGTGGACCTGTGTGTACTGCGCCTGCGCGAGTTCGGCCTTCTGCTCTCGTAAGGCGTCGAGCGCCACGATGCCTGGTGGCGTCGCATCTAACTCGTTCTGTACCAACATCACTCACCCCCCGGTTGAATGTTCGTCGATACTACCTCCACCCTCCGACAAGTCCTGTAAGCCCGGGGCGAAGGACGCCAGCACTGTTTTGGTGATGTAGGACGCGGCGTCGCCCGGATCGACCCGTCCGGCACCGACTTCGGTTGCGGCGCAGTGCACGACACTGTGGAGAACGGCGGCCAACCACGACGTGGGCAGGTCGGTGCGGAACACGCCTTCGCTCCGACCGCGCTCGAGGAGCTCCCCCACGGGAACCAGCATCCCGTCGTGGGCGGCACGTATCTGTGCGGCGGGCAGGCTGCGTTCGGCGGCGGCCACCAGTGCACCGGCATCGGCAGTGAGTGACCAGGAACCGGCGACGAGCCGGTGTATGGCCTCCCGTGGATCACCGGTGAGGTCGATGACAGCAAGGGCGTGTTCGGCGGCGGTGAGTGCGCGCGTGACGACTGCGTCGACGAGGTCGGCGCGAGTCGGGAAGTGTCCGTAGAGCGTGACCCGCCCGACGCCGGCGGCTTTCGCGATGTCGCCGATGCTGGCGTCCGGGTCGGAGCTCAGACATGCGTGAGCTGCGTCGAGGATCGCTTCGATGTTGCGTTCCGCGTCCGCGCGGCGTCGGCCGGACTTCCTGGGTACCTCGCTGGTGCTCGTGGCTTCTCTTCCTCTTGTCGAACAGTTGTGTACAGGTTACGCTTCAAATAAGTTGAACATGCATGTTCAACTTGAGGACTTGATCGGCGACACGCGAGGGGAAGTCGATATGAGCACCACAGTCACACGGCACGCTCACCACCCGGACCGTTCCGTCCTGCAACGCTGGCCGACCCTGGCTGCCGTCGTATTCGCGATGTTCGTCATGTTCGATGGCAGCACCGATCTCGCGCCGGTCCTCGCCGCCGCCGCTCTCGTCTATCTAGGTGCCGCACTGCTGGGGCGCAGAAGCTCCGCGTGGCCGCTGTTCTTCGGGACGGTCGTAGTGATCACCGCGGGAAAACTGGCGGAGCGTGCCACGGACCTCGGCGTCGACGTCACGTGGGTGCTGTTGGGGTTCGGCGTCATCGGAATCGGCTACGCCGTGGGCCGAGCGGTCGTGGGGCACACGTTCCGGGTGCAGCCTGCGGTCCTGGCGATGGCCGCCTACGGTGCAGTGGCGGCCACGGCCGTCGTTGTCGCGCCCACGGTGGGGGCCTTCCTCGTCGGCTCCGGTCTGCTCGCTCATGCGGCGTGGGACCTTTACCACTACCGAGCGAATACGGTGGTCGACCGGTCCCTCGCGGAGTTCTGCGGTGTCCTCGACGCACTGCTCGGGCTGGCGGTCATCGGCATCGCATGCGCGGCACTCTGAGATGTGAGTAACTGTGCGTCACAACTAGTTTCGCTCACCGCTCGTTGGGGTCAAATTTCGCGCTCCGGTCCCCGGTGACCGCCGTCGCACTACACTCAGCGGATGAGAAATGCGATCGACGTTGCCCACGACTTGTCGCGGATCGCCGAGCCCTTCCTCGACGCCGGTGCCCGAAATCGGGTCGATGATTTCCTGGACATGGGTGAAGGACGCATCGCTGTCGAGACCATCCTGCGTGCTGCAGTTGCCGGCATGTTCACCATTCCGCGCCCGCTGCTGCACGAAGTGATGTCCTGCTTTCTGGTCGGCACCAACTCCGAGCAGGGCGGGGAGGACCTTCGCTCGCTGGTCGACGCCGCACTGCGACACAACCGAGGAGTCACAACAGATCGAGTCGCAACAGAGACGTCATCGCGCGTCCATTGCGAGCTGAGACTGGGCTGACAGTGCCCTCGGCAGGATTCGAACCTGCGACCTACCCTTTAGGAGAGGGTTGCTCTATCCCCTGAGCTACGAGGGCGCGTGTACACCCGTGGCGTACGCCGTGGTGAGTGTAGCGGGAATTGTGGTGAGCTCGCGATCCGGAGTGCAGAGTCGGCAACAAGATGTCCTGATGGAGCCATGCCCGGCAGTCAGGAGACGGCGTGCCGAGCGCGGGAGGTGGCGTTCCGGTAGTCGAGGCCGCAGACCCGCATGACCTGACCGAGCGTGAGGTACCCGTCCATGGTCGTGGCCTTCGCGAACTTGCCGTCGGCGCGCACGGCGACGGTCACGGTGGAGCGGTCGCAGTCGATGCGGGCGAGTTCGTACTCGTCCACACCGTTGCTCGCACGGGCGGCGGTCCGCACGGCGCCCTGTGCGTACGCGATCTCGATGAGGTCGTCGATCATGAACTCAGCTCCTGCCTCGGTAAGTTCTAGGAAGGTTAGCCTTAGCTGGGTGTGGCCTGTCAACCCCTGCGTCTGAAGACACTGCCCTCGAACGCGGGCCTCGAGGAAATCGCGCGTAACGTGACCCACGCTTTTGTGGGGTGCGTTTCTCGGGCGCCAGACCCCGAGGGCGCGGCACGTACGACGAAAGGGTTGCGGGTTTCCATGGCTGACCGAATCTCCTCGACGGGCGCGATCGGATCGGAATCGGGCGAAACTCCGTCCACCGGATCAGCGGAAGCACCGCATCTGTCGCGGCAGCTGGCCAACCGTCACATCCAGCTGATTGCGATCGGTGGAGCCATCGGCACGGGCCTCTTCATGGGCTCCGGCAAGACGATCTCGCTGGCAGGGCCGTCGGTGATCTTCGTGTACATGATCATCGGCTTCATGCTGTTCTTCGTCATGCGGGCGATGGGTGAACTTCTGCTCTCGAATCTGCAGTACAAGTCCTTCTCCGACTTCGCGGCAGACCTTCTCGGCCCGTGGGCCGGATTCTTCACCGGCTGGACGTACTGGTTCTGCTGGATCGTCACCGGAATCGCCGACATCATCGCCATCTCGGGTTACGTGCAGTACTGGTGGCCGGACCTGCAATTGTGGATTCCAGCGGTCGTCGCCATTGCAGCGTTGCTTCTGCTGAACCTCCCCACTGTGCGGGCGTTCGGCGAGACCGAGTTCTGGTTCGCTCTGATCAAGATCATCGCGATCGTCAGTCTCATCGTGGTCGGTCTCGTCATGGTGTTCGCCCACTTCACCGCCCCGAACGGTGCTCAGGCCGGCTTCGACAATCTGTGGAACGACGGTGGCATGTTCCCCACTGGCGCAATGGGTTTCGTCGCCGGATTCCAGATCGCGGTGTTCGCGTTCGTGGGCATAGAACTGGTCGGCACCACCGCGGCCGAAGCGAAAGATCCGGAGAAGAACCTTCCGAAGGCGATCAACTCCATCCCCATCCGCATTCTGTTGTTCTACGTGGTGTCGCTGATAGTGATCATCTCGGTCACGCCGTGGCGTGAGGTGGTTCCCGGTGAGAGTCCCTTCACGGCGATGTTCTCGCTCGCCGGTCTCGCGATCGCGGCGGGAGTGATCCAGTTCGTGGTGTTGACCTCGGCCGCGTCGTCGGCCAATTCGGGTATCTACTCGACGTCACGGATGGTTTACGGTCTCGCCCGCGAGGGTGACGCACCTGCCCGATTGGGCACGCTCAGCTCGCGCCGCGTGCCGGCCAACGCCTTGATGTTCTCGTGCACGTTCCTGCTGTCGGCCATCGCGCTTCTCTTCTCCGGCGATTCCGTGATCGAAGCTTTCACGACGGTGACGACCATCTCGTCCGTGCTCTTCATGTTCGTGTGGACAATGATTCTGGCCAGTTATCTGGTCTACCGGAAACGTCGGCCGGAACTGCACGAGGCGTCGGCGTTCAAGATGCCCGGCGGTGTGGTGATGTGCTGGGTGGTGCTGGGCTTCTTCGTGTTCCTGCTCTGGGCTCTGACGCAGGAAGAGGACACGCTCGAGGCCCTGCTCGTCACGCCCATCTGGTTCGTCGTGCTGGGTATCGCCTGGGCGGTGGTGCGGACGCGCGCCCCGCACAAGGCCCGCTATGCCGAATTCCGCGCCGAACTCGAACGGCGCAAAGCATAAAGATTCGGTCACGGTGGCGCTGACCTATATCGTTTTGTTACATTCGTCGCCAGACAGAGGAGCCCACCCCACACGGGGCGTGCTGCAATCCGACGACTGACGAGGTATCAACTGTGGGTTCCCACCACCGCTCGAACGGCAATTCGCTCCGATTCGAGATCGATCCGGACGCGGCGCGCGGGCGCCATCGCACTGCGCAGACCGGAGCGGGAGTGGGCGTGAAGGCAGCCACGGTTGCGGCGGCCACCGGCGCCCTCGTCGTCGGCGCAGCCCAGCTCGGAGCGGGCAGCGCGGCCGCTGCCCCGGCCGACTCGCACGCTGTCGAGCCGGCAGCCCCGCACACCGCTCCCGGCCTGCCCTTCGAGATTCCGGCGGGCGTCCTCCCTGCCGGCTTCGAATTGCCCACAGATTTGGGGGCCGCCGTCCAGAACTTCGGCGGACCCGACCTGGGGGCCCAGGCGCAGCAGTGGTTGAGCTCGGTCAACCCCGTCAAGCCGCACGCGGTGCAGCCGGTCTCGGGCACGCTGACCTCCAACTTCGGCTCGCGCTGGGGGGCGCACCACGGCGGCATCGACATCGCCGCTCCCATCGGTACACCCGTCCTTGCGGCCGCCGATGGTCAGGTCATCGACGCCGGCGCTGCGTCCGGTTTCGGCTTGTGGGTGCGGTTGCTTCATGACGACGGCACCGTGACGGTGTACGGGCACGTCAACGACTACACCGTCGCCGTCGGGCAGCGTGTCTCCGCCGGACAGCGGATCGCTCACGTGGGCAACCGTGGTCAGTCCACCGGCCCGCACCTGCATTTCGAGGTCCATGACGCCGCCGGCAACAAGGTCGATCCCGGCCGCTGGTTGAAGGAAAACGGCGTGGCTGTCACGTGGGGCGACGCCGGCGCCAACGCCTGAGTCTCATTCCGGCTCGAGATCCGGGTCGTTACGGAAGACGAGGGGCCCACCGTCGAGGGCTATCGCCCATCGGCGCGACACGGCCCAGTTGCGGCCGTAGGACTCGTCGGTGATGTCCTGGACACCGCCGAACTCGTCGACGATGACGCCCGTCTCGAGTGGCCACTCCTTCTCGGGTAGCTCGGGATCGACCGAATGGCGGGTCTTCACCCGCGTTCCCACGCTGAACTCTGGTTTCTTCCTCGAGTCGGTGTGAGGTGTCATCTCGGATCCTTCCGCTCACCAGCGTCTGGTTCGAGGTTATCCCGCCACCCCGGTCTCGTGCCGACCGAACGGATATGCTCGCGGAACCGAAGTCGCAGAGCAGAGGAGTGGCATGGGCCGCGAGGTCACCTCTCGGACATTCAGCCGAGCGGATCGACGTTTGTTCCGCCAGAAGGTACTGATGTGCGCCGACGCGCTCGAACGCATGCTGAAGGAAGGCGCTTTCCGGGACGACATCGATCCACCACGACCGATGCTGGGCATGGAGATCGAGTTCAATCTCGTGCACGCAGACATGACGCCGGCGATGTCCAACAATGCCGTGCTCGAGTCGATCGGCGACGACGCGGTGTTCCAGACCGAGCTGGGTCAGTTCAACGTGGAGATGAACGTCAAACCGGGGCCCCTTGTCGGTGACGGGACGTTCGAACTCGAGCGCACGCTGCGGGCATCACTGTCCGTCGTCGATGCCCGGATCCACCGCCACGACGCACAACTGGTCATGATCGGGATGCTGCCGACCCTCGAGCTCGAGCACCTGGATCGTGAGTGGATCTCGGCCAACCCTCGGTACGAACTGCTCAACGAGCAGATCTTCGCGGCACGTGGGGAGGACATCGAACTCGACCTCGAGGGTGTCGCTCTCGAAGGCCGTCCGCAGGAGCAACTTCGTGCCGACAGCAACTCTGTGGTTCCCGAGGCAGCGTGCACGTCACTGCAGCTGCATCTGCGAGTCGCACCCGAAGAGTTCGCTGCACACTGGAATGCTGCGCAGTGCCTCGCAGGTGCACAGGTCGCGCTGGCAGCCAACTCGCCGTTTCTCGCGGGGAAGGCGCTGTGGCACGAATCGCGCATACCGATCTTCGAGCAGGCCACCGATACCCGACCCCTCGAGCTCAAGAATCAGGGCGTCCGGCCACGGGTGTGGTTCGGGGAACGGTGGATCTCGTCGGTCTTCGACCTGTTCGAGGAGAACTCCCGGTACTTTCCGGCACTTCTTCCGGAGGTGACGGATGTCGACCCCGCGGCCGAACTGGACGCCGGCCGCATTCCCGACCTGAGTGAACTGCAAATGCACAACGGCACCATCTATCGCTGGAATCGTCCCGTCTACGACTGTGCCGACGGCAAACCGCACCTGCGGATCGAGAACCGGGTGTTGCCTGCCGGCCCCACCGTGCTGGACATCATGGCCAACGCGGCCTTCTACTACGGCGCATTGCGAGGACTGGTCGAAGCCGATCAGCCCGTATGGACGCGGATGTCGTTCGACGCGGCGGAGGAAAACCTACGTGCCGGTGCCCAGCACGGCATGGATGCCCAGATGTACTGGCCGGGCGTCGGCACGCTGGGCGCGGACGAGTTGGTACTGCGGAGGCTGCTGCCGATCGCCGACCAGGGACTGGCAGCCTTCGGCCTGTCACAGAAAGCGCGGGACCGCTACCTCAGCGTCATCGAGGGCCGATGCCTCACCCGGCAGACAGGGGCGGCGTGGCAGCGCGCGCAGGTAGTTCGTCACGAGGACGCCGGGATGAACCGGCGGGACGCCCTCGCCGCCATGATGCGTCAGTACGTCGAGAACATGCGTGACGGGAGCCCTGTCCACACGTGGCGGGTGTGAACCGCGGACGGTGACGGATCTGTCCGTCGACGGCCGTCGCTCGGTGCTTCGGTGCGCTAACCATGGGTGACACCGGCGTGGCGCGGGAGGACGATGAAAACGGACCGGTCTTATTTCATCGGGTCCATTCATCTGCCATCCGTACAAGGAATGATTGCCATGCCGGTTACCGAGCAGTCCGTCGTTATCGCCCGCCCTCCCTCGGAAGTCTGGAACTATCTGACCGTCGCGGAGAATTGGCCCTCGTGGGAAGCGTCGATCGTCGAATGCGAGCAGCTCACCGATGGGGACCCTGGGGTAGGCACCCGCTGGCGCGGAGCAACGCGGATCCTGGGTAAGCGATTCGACTGGGTCAGCGAGTTCGTCGAATATCAGCCGGCGAAAGCCGGTGTGACCAAGTCGGTGGAGGGCCAGATCGGGTTCACAGCATCAACGAGACTCGAAGAGGTCGACGGCGGCACCCTGTTCACCTATCGCGTCGACAGCGAAAGTGGTCTCGGAGGCATCTTCGGCAAGTTGGCAGACCCCATCGTCAACAAGGCGTACTCCCGCACGGTGCGGGCGAGTCTGGACAACCTCGCCGACCTGCTCACCACCGACAGCTGATCTCGGGAACGCGCCCCCAGACGTCGACAAAACATGTTTGCCACCAACCCCTTTGGGGGCGCTGGGGTACCTGGTAATAGTCTGGAGGCATGAGCGCACGGGACCGCAACAGTGTCGTCGTCGGGGTCGACGGGTCGAACAGCTCCAAGGCTGCGGTGCGAATGGCGGCTGAACTGGCCACCGAACGCGGATTGAATCTGAAGATCATCCACGCGCTCGATTTCGCCCCGTACGGTTTCGGTGGGCCCTACATGGACTCGGGGGGCGTGTACGAGTGGGTCGAGGCGAGCGGGAAAACGATCCTCGCCGAAGCGCAGGAACAGGCGTACGTGGTCAACCCCATCATTGACGTCTGCACCGAGCTGTCCATCGGCAGCAGTGCGCAGTGGCTCGTCGAGCTCTCCGAAAGCGCGCGGATGGTGGTGGTCGGCGCGTCGGGGTCGGGGGCTGCGGCCACGGCCCTGCTCGGCAATACCGCGATCAACGTCACCAGTCACGCGCATTGCCCGGTCGTGGTGGTACGCGGTGACGCGCACTCCGGCGGCCCGGTCGTGGTCGGGGTCGACGGGAGTCGCACCAGTGAACGCGCCATCGCCGTGGGCTTTCACGAGGCCTCGTTGCGGAACGCGGCGCTGGTGGCCGTCCACGTCTGGAGCGACCTCGGCCCGATGACCTTCGACGACCCCCGCAACGCCGCGCTGGTGCCCGCCGGCCTCGAGGAGGACGAGCGGGCAGTGCTCGCCGAGCGACTCGCCGGCTGGCAGGAAAAGTACCCTGACGTGCAGGTCTCCCGGAAGGTCTACGTCGACAACCCGCGAGCCCGTCTGCTCGGATGGTCGAAGAAGGCGCAGCTCGTGGTGGTCGGCAGCCGCGGCCGGGGCGGGTTCACCGGGATGCTGCTCGGCTCCACCAGTAACAGCCTGGTGTGCGGCGCCCATTGTCCCGTCGTCGTCGTGAGGCCTGAACGCCCCTGACGCCATCGGCGGCAGTAGTGTGCTGAGTTAGAGAAGAACGCCAGGATTGGGGAGCGACGTGCGCATCGGTATGGGCTTGAACTACAGCGGCGGATTCGCCGAAACGGTCGAAGAGGTCGCAGACCTGGAGAGGGCGGGCCTCGACATCGCGTTCGTGCCCGAGGCCTACTCGTTCGACGCGGTGAGCCAGCTCGGCTACCTGGCCGCCAAGACGTCCACGCTCGAACTGGCCTCGGGGATCTTCCAGATCTACACCCGTACGCCGAGCCTGACCGCCATGACGGCCGCCGGTCTCGACTTTGTATCCAACGGACGCTTCGTGATGGGTCTGGGCGCGTCGGGCCCACAGGTGATCGAGGGTTTCCACGGCGTCAAGTACGACGCACCGCTCGGCCGCACTCGTGAGGTCGTCGAAATCTGTCGTCAGGTGTGGCGTCGTGAGAAGGTTCAGTTCCAGGGCAAGTACTACCAGGTGCCGCTTCCTGCGGATAAGGGCACAGGCCTCGGCAAGCCGCTCAAGATCATCAATCATCCTGTGCGTGAGCGCATTCCGATCATCATCGCCTCGCTCGGCCCCAAGAACGTCGAGCTGACGGCCGAGATCGCGGAGGGCTGGGAGCCGATCTTCTACTACCCGGAGAAGGCGGCGAGTGTATGGGGCGAGCCACTGGCCAAGGGTAAGGCGAAGCGCGACCCCAGCCTGGGTGAACTGCAGGTTTATGCGTCGCCGGCGCTCGCTATCGGTGAAGACGTGGAGCACATGCTCGACTGGGTTCGCCCGAGTCTCGCGCTGTACATCGGCGGCATGGGTGCCAAGGGCAAGAACTTCTACAACGACCTCGCGGTCCGGTACGGCTACGAGAAAGAAGCCGAGACGATCCAGGATCTCTATCTTGCAGGCAAGAAGGACGAGGCCACCGCGGCGGTGCCCGACGAACTCGTCCGGGCCGTCTCGCTGATCGGACCGGAGAGTTACGTGGCGGAGCGCGTCGCGGCGTTCGCCGAGTCCGGCGTCACCACCCTCACCGTGTCGCCGCTGGCCGCCGACCGAGCCGGCCGCGTCGAGTTGGTCGAGAAGCTGCGCAAGATCTGCGGGTAACCGAACCACCGAATTGCCGTGCCTGGTAGCAGGTGTGAAGGAGGGGAAGGCAATCATGACCGGACATAAGCCGATCATCGTGGGTGTCGACGGATCCGAGTCGGCGTCCGCTGCCGTCGTGTGGGCGGCCAGGACTGCAGCTGCGCTGTCCCTGCCACTGCACATCGTGACGGTGGTGCATATCCCCGCCTTCTACTACACCGAGCCCTATCTGGCCGAGAGCTTCAAGGAAGAGCTGGCCGACACTGCCAAGGCCCGCCTCGGCAGTGCCCGCGTGCTGGCCAAGCAGACCGTGGACGGCACCCTCGACATCACCACCGAGCAGCACGAGGGCAAGGTGAGTCAGACGCTGATCGCCCTGTCTGCCGACGCGCACATGGTGGTGCTCGGCTCGCGCGGGCACGGTGAGTTCACCGGGTTGCTGGTCGGTTCCACCACATCCTCGGTGGCGGCCCACGCGCAGTGCCCGCTGGTGGTGGTGCGTGGCCGCACACTCGACGGGCGGCCGCCCACCGAAGGTCCGATCGTTGTCGGCGTCGACGGTTCGGAAAGCAGCAAGGCGGCAGTGGACGTCGCCTTCGCGCAGGCGTCGGCGATGTCGTCGACGTTGGTCGCGGTCAACGTGTGGAGTGACGTCAGCGTTCAGCCTTCGCTCGGTGCAAGCCCGGACGACCCTTTGTGGGGGGGTATTCAAACCGGGGAAGAGGTAGTACTTTCCGAGCGGCTCGCCGGCTTCCAGGAGCGGTATCCCGACGTCACGGTCGAACGCGTCGTCGCGCGGGATCGTCCAGTGCGTGTCCTCAGCGAATTCGCCGAGAAGGCGCAGCTCGTCGTGGTCGGCAGCCGTGGGCGCGGCGGCTTCACGGGTATGCTGCTCGGTTCCACCAGCAATGCCCTGATGCATACCGCCGACTGTCCGGTGATGATCGTGCGGGAACAGTAGCAAGCATGACCACGCGAGTGTTTCTCGTCGACGACCACGAGATCGTTCGCCGGGGCCTTCTCGACCTATTCGGCAGCGTGCCGGATCTGGAAGTGGTCGGGGAGGCGGGTTCGGTAGCGGAGGCTTTGTCCCGGTTGCCCACCAGCGGTGCGGATGTCGCCGTCCTGGACGTCCGGCTGCCGGACGGCAATGGTGTGGAGCTGTGCCGGGACCTTCGAGCCGCCCTGCCCGCGCTCCGCTGCCTCATGCTCACGTCGTACTCGGACGACGAGGCGTTGTTCGACGCGATCATGGGGGGTGCGTCCGGTTTCGTCCTGAAGCAGATTCTCGGCACCGACCTGGTCTCCGCGGTCCGGACGGTGGGACAGGGGGGTTCGCTACTCGACAGCCGTGCCACGTCGGCGCTGATGCAGCGCATACGGTCCGAGCGGAGGGAAGATCCGCTCGCGCAACTGTCGGAACAGGAACGGGCGGTATTCGAGCTGATCGGGGAGGGTCTCACCAACCGGGAGATCGCCGAGCGGCTGTTCCTCGCCGAGAAGACGATCAAGAACTACGTCTCGCGGCTGTTGGCCAAGCTGGGAATGCAAAGGCGAACTCAGGCAGCGGTATTGGCGACCGAGCTGCGGCGCCGGACCTAGGAGATGGGTACTCGCCATGTGACGAGTGTCCCCGAGGGGCCCGTCTCGACGGTGCAGGTGCCGCCGCACAACTCGGCCCGGTGATCGAGATTGGCCAGGCCGCTACGGTCTCCTGGCGTGATGCCGATCCCGTCGTCCTCCACGGTGATGGTGAGTTCGTCTTCGGCCGCGATGCAGATGTCGATCGTGGTCGCGCGAGCATGCCGCAGCGCATTACTCAGGGCTTCACGCAGGACTGCCTCGGCGTGTTGATGGATCCGGTTCGGTACGAGTGTGTCGATGGCACCGGCGAATTGAACGTTGGGGGCGATCGGTGACTGCGCCGTGAGATCACTGACAACGTCGAGGAGACGTCTGCGCAGGCTCGTCGCGGACGCGGCATCGGTGGCCTGAAGATCGAAAATCGTGGTACGGATTTCGCGCACCGTCCGATCGAGTTGCTCGACTGCGGTGGCCACGATGGAACGCACCGCCTCCGGCACATCCCCGTCGGCGTCGGTGCTCTGCAGGCTCATACCCGTGGCGAAGAGACGCTGAATCACGTTGTCGTGCAAGTCCCGGGCTATCCGGTCGCGATCGGCGAGTACCGACAACAGTCGCTGTTTGCGTTGCTGGTCCGCGAACTCGACGGCCACAGCGGCGAGGTCGGCCACCGACTCGAGCCGAGCAACCTCGTCCGGGTCCCACGGCACGTTCCCGCGGGCGGTGACCACCAGGACGCCGCCGACCCCGGATGCCGTCGACAACGGAAGAACGGCGGCGCGACCGGCATCCGGCGAGAACGGTGCCAGACCGGTCAATCCCGTCAGCAGAGCGGGAGTCCGGGAATGCTGGACCTCGGCCAGTGGCTCGGCTTGCGCAGCGATCCGATAGGCGTCGGGGAGGGGACGTGCGGCGGTATCCGCTCCCACCACGGCGCCGTCGCCCTGCGTGACGACGATGAACACCTCGTCGCCGCTCGACAATTCGCGTACCTGCCCGGCGAGGGTGCGTAGGGTCTCGTCGAGTGAGCCACCGACCATCAAGCGCGACGTGATGGAGGCGACCGCCGTCAGCCACCGCTCGCGCGTCCGCGACTCCTCGAACAACCGGGCGTTGTCCACGGCCACCCCGGCCGACGTGGCGAGAGCGAGCAGGATCACCTCGTCCTCTTCCGTGAACTCGGGACCGCTGCGTTTCTCGGTGAGGTAAATGCTGCCGAAAACGGTCCCGCGCATCATGATGGGCGCGCCCAGGAAGCTACTCATCGGTGGGTGGCCGGGCGGAAGGCCTACAGATGCGGGATGGCGGGAGAGGTTCGGCAGACGGACCGGGCGCGGGTCGTTGATCAGTAGGCCGAGCAACCCGCGACCTTCCGGGAAATGGCCCATCCCGGCGCGCTCGTCCGGGGTGATGCCCCGAAACACGAACTCGGCCAGACCGCCATCGGGGGCACGCACACCCAATGCGCCGTAGCGGGCGTCGAGCAGCGACGTGGCCGAATCGACGATGCGCTGCAGGGTCGAATCGAGTTCGAGACCCGACCCCACCACGAGGACCGCCTCGAACAGACGCTGCAAACTCTGACGGGTGGGTACGACCTCGCTGAGGCCTCCGCGAGGCAGTCTGATCCTCATCCCGTGCTGGTCCCGTCCCATGTCAGCAGCATAGGTGTGAGAGGGGGGTAACGCCGGGAACTGGGGTCTCGATAGAGGCGCGAGAGTGTTTACTCATTCGAAGTAACGCTTATCCATGAAGGACGAGGAGAAGAAGAATGAATCGACGGCACTTCGGACGACGGATCGCGGCAGGCCTGACCGCTGCAATGGCAGCGACGATGATGTTTACCGGGGCGGCTTCGGCGCAGCCCACAGATTCAGTTCCGGCTGTCGACCCCACCACGGCGATCGCCAAGCTACGGACCGCTGCAGCGGGTAATCCGGGCGCCGAGGCCGCCATCGAACGGCTGGCACTCTCACCGACCGATGCGGCCGCGATGGACATCGCCCTGCCGGGTCAGATCTTCCAGGTTCCCGCGTACTCCGACACCGGTCAGGGCGGACCCGTCCTCGGCCAGCTGTACGGCGCCGGAGTGGCAACCAACATGAGCAATCAGTTCCGCTTCGGGTTCTTCGGGGGACCGGGAACCATCGCTGCCGACCAGGCGGGTGCCCAGCTCGAGGTCGTATATTACAGCTTCGCCACCGGTGCCAGTGGCGTCGTCAAGCTGGACCAGAACAACGTGGCGGTTCCCACCGTCATCTCCACCCCGCCGGTCGCGGGTCTCGGTGGTGGCCTGGTCGTGGCGGCCGTGTACGGGTCGCTGAATCATCAGGTCGGTCCGAACATCGTCAAGAGCACGATCTGGTGGCCCAGTCTGGGGACCGTGCTCGCCTGACAGTCGAGCCACTAGGTGGCGGGTCCGGCCGGCGGCCGGGCCTGCCACCACTCCGTCCAGCGCTCCTCCAGCTCGCGGAACTCTTCCTCGTCCAGGCCGTACACGGCCAGCAGTATCTGAGCACCACCGTGCGGGCGCGCAGAGTTGACCGGCTGCTCGCCGAACTGCAGCAGTCCAGGGCCGAGATCGTCGACACTGACCGCCGTCTGATGCTCGCCGACGAAGCACACCACGCCGGACAGCAGGTCGCCCGCCGCAGAGACGGCGCTGAAGTGATCGCCCGGCCTCGAGCCGGTGATCTTGTCGAGGCCCAGCAGATGCTGCGCCGAATCTCCCTGCGCGACCGGGCCTTCGAGAAACAGCGTGCGCCGCTCCGCCAATCCGTGCCGCTCGATGCCGAATTTCAGGAACTGCAGAAACGTGGTCCAGCCCTCGGTGACGTCGTCATACCAGTCGGTCGCGTCCGGGCTGCTGTCGCGGGGCGGCCGGGTGATCCGCACGAGGGTAGTGCCCTCGTGTTCGTGGAGTGTGAAGCGGTCACCCCCGGCCAAGGCCAAGCTGTACTCGGCGGGGTCCTCGATCACGTCGCGGAAATAGATTTCCTCGATCTCGGCGTCGAGGCCGTCATAATCCCATCCATGCCAGCGCCGGATCAGCTCCGGATCCCGCAGCGCGGGCCACACCACGGGCGGCGCCGCAGCCACGGACACCTCGATCACCGGTTGCGTGTCGGTCATGTCACATGGCGACGGTGAGCAGGAAAGCCACGTCCTCCAGTGCTTCGACGCTGTGCCGATCACTGGGGAGAACCAGGAAATCGCCCGAGGAGCCTTTCCATGAATCCTCGCCCGACACCAGGGTCAGCTTGCCGCTGAGAATGAACAGAGTGCCTTCGCCCGGGCTCTCGTGCTCCGCCATCTTCTGACCTGCGGTGAGCGCGACAACGGTCTGACGGAGACTGCGCCGGTGGCCGCCGTACACGGTCTGCGAACTGCGACCGCTGGACGTCCCGCCTGCCAACTTCAGTTGCTGACGGGCAAGGGCGGTCAGTGACTTCTTGTCCATGAGTCGAGTATGACCCAACGCGCGCACCGTCACCCGGTGAATGGGGTAACGGTGCGGTCGTGGTGCTGTGGTCAGCGACGGGCGAGTGTCCACCCCTGCAGCGCCGCGAAGGCCCCGACCACAGCGGCCTGCAGTACAGCCCAGGCAGCGCCGGCAGTGGTGAGATGCTGCCATCCCGCGAGTACGAGTGCCAGGCTGGCGACCACCCACGCGGCATTGGCGACGATGACGGCCTCGACGGTCGCGGTTCGCGGGCGGTCGGGCGCACTCACCAACCACACGCCGACGGCGAAGGCGAGGAGAAACACCCCGATGACTCGCAGAAAACCAGTCGTCGGACCGAGAAGGCCGTCGAGGAGTCCGGCGGCAACGAGATAGGCAAGCCCGTTGACGCCCGTGACCACGGCGTCGAGGCGCAATACGAGGCGCAGCGGGGAGAGGGCGGTTCGGGCTTCGAGTGCGGCGATCATGTCGGCGATCCTCACGTGAGACGAGTGAACGGGTATGTCACTCAGACTCGCGCCGGAACCGAATGCTCTCAATTACCTCGCAGGTAATGCCCGGGTGTAGGTAATCCACCGGTACCGGGTGCCGTTCTTCGCCGACGTGAGCCACTCACCGGTGTCCTCGGCGTACCAGGAGTCGTCGATCGGCGGCGCCCAGGCATCGCCGTCGACCGTGACGTCGACTTCGGTGACGAACAACCGTGTGGCGAAAGGCATTGCCACGTTGTAGATTTCGCCGCCGCCGATGATGCAGACGTCCTCGCTCGCCAGTGCCAGCGCCGATGCGAGCCCGGACGCGGTCTCCGCGCCCTCCGCCATCCAGTCCGGCTGCCTGGTGACCACGATGTTGCGCCGCCCCGGTAGTGGCCGGAATTTTGCCGGCAACGAGTCCCAGGTCTTACGGCCCATCACCACGGGGTGTCCCTGCGTGACCTTCTTGAAGTACGCCATGTCCTCGGGCACGTGCCACGGAATGGTGTTGTCGCGGCCGATGACGCCACCGTTCGCCTGCGCCCAGACCAGGCTGACCTGCCGTGCGGCCACTAGACGGCCACCGGGGCCTTGATGGCCGGGTGATGCCGGTAGTCGACGATCTCCACGTCCTCGAAGGTGTAGTCGAAGATCGAATCCCGCTTGTTCAGCTTCAACGTCGGATACGGGAACGCTTCCCGGCTCAGCTGCTCCGTGACCTGGTCAACGTGATTGTCGTAGATGTGGCAGTCGCCGCCCGTCCAGATGAAGTCACCCGGTTGGAGTCCGGCCTGCTGCGCCACCATATGGGTGAGCAGCGCGTAGCTGGCGATGTTGAACGGAACACCCAGGAACATGTCCGCGCTGCGCTGATACAGCTGGCACGACAACCGGCCGTCCGCCACGTAGAACTGGAAGAACGCATGGCACGGCGCCAACGCCATCTGCGGGATGTCGCCGACGTTCCACGCCGACACGATGATGCGCCGCGAGTCCGGATTGGACTTCAGCGTCTCGATGGTCTGGGTGATCTGATCAATGTTCTCACCCGAGGGGGTGGGCCAGCTGCGCCACTGCACGCCGTAGACCGGGCCGAGTTCACCGTCCGCGTCGGCCCACTCGTCCCATATGGTCACGCCGTTGTCCTGAAGCCATTTCACGTTCGAGTCGCCGCGCAGGAACCACAGCAGCTCGTAGACGATCGACTTGAGGTGCACCTTTTTGGTCGTGACCAGAGGAAACCCTTCCGCCAGATTCCACCGCATCTGATGACCGAAGACACTCCTCGTGCCGGTTCCGGTGCGGTCGGCCTTCGGCGTGCCGGTGTCCAGCACGAGTCGGAGGAGGTCTTCGTACGGGGTCGGCACAGTCACGGCGTTCAGTTTAGGCGCTCCGCGCCCGTGCGCCTTTCTGGTAGCTGGAGCAACCAGAAAGGCGCACGGGCGATAGCCTTCGCCCATGCGTGAACTTCTCGTGATCGGCATCGGCGCCGGCGACCCCGACCAGGTGACCGTCCAGGCGATCAAGGCGATGAACAAGGCTGATGTGTTCTTCGTCATCGGCAAGGGTGACGAGAAGCAGGACCTCGTCGATCTCCGCACCACCATTCTCGAGGAACACGTCACCGGTCCGTATCGGGTGGTCGACATCGTCGACCCACCGCGGAACCGCACGCCCGACGACTACGAGGGCGTGGTCGACGACTGGCACGAGCGCCGGGCGGCACTGTTCGAGGAGAAGTTTGCGGCCGAACCGGGAGTCGGGGCGATCCTCGTGTGGGGTGACCCGTCGCTCTACGACAGCACGTTGCGGATCGTCGAGCGAGTACTCGCCCGCGGGAATGTGTCGTTCGACTACTCGGTGATCCCCGGTGTGACCAGTGTGCAGTCGTTGGCGGCGGGACACCGGATGGTGCTCAACCGCATCGGTGAACCCATTCACATCACCACCGGTCGCCGGCTTGCCGAGGGACTCCCCGAGGGCGTCGACAACGCGGTGGTGATGCTCGACGCGAACACGACGTTCACCCATGTACCCGGCGAGGACGTGCAGATCTGGTGGGGCGCCTACCTCGGCACCCCCGACGAGGTCCTCATCTCCGGTCGCCTCCGCGACGTCGAAAGCGAGATCCAGCGGGTGCGGGCCGAACTTCGCGAGCGCAAGGGCTGGATCATGGACACGTACCTGCTGCGGCGGTAGGTCGGTTAGCCTGGTGCCATGCCCGAGCTGCCGGAGGTGGAGGCGTTAGCCGAGTTCCTGCGGAAACACGCCGTGGGGGCGGTGGTCGGACGGGTGGACGTGGCCGCGCTGAGTGTCCTGAAGACGTTCGACCCACCGATCACGGCGTTGCAGGGCCGGGATGTGACGGGTGCTGCGCGTTTCGGTAAGCACCTGGCCCTCGACTGCGACGGGGTGTGGTTGGTCACGCATCTTTCCCGCGGAGGATGGTTGCGCTGGACCGACAACCCGTCGGCCGCCCCGCCGAAGCCGGGGAAGGGTCCGCTCGCGTTGCGGCTCCACTTCTTCACTCCGGAGGGTGCGACACCGGCGTTCGACCTCACCGAGGCGGGAACGAAGAAGCGGCTCGCGGTGTGGGTGGTGCACGACCCGCAGGAAGTGGAGGGGATCGCGCGACTCGGCCCCGACGCCCTGGAGGTCACCGAACCGGAGTTCGCCGCGCTGCTCGAGACCTCCTCGGCGCGGATCAAGAACGCCCTGGTCGATCAGTCTCTGCTGGCCGGCGT
The DNA here is from genome assembly GCF_044389235.1 of Rhodococcus sp. NPDC019647. Lineage (NCBI taxonomy): Bacteria > Bacillati > Actinomycetota > Actinomycetes > Mycobacteriales > Nocardiaceae > Rhodococcus > Rhodococcus sp. NPDC019647. Next base: position 83,259 of record NZ_JBIRXS010000022.1, read on the forward strand.
GGGCAATGCGTACTCGGACGAAATACTCCACACGGCGAAGATTTCACCGTTCGCGACGGCGAAGACACTGCCGGAGGATTCCGTCCACATTCTGTACGACGCGATGCGCACGGTGCTGATCGACGCCGTCGAACGGTCACTCGGCCAGGATGCCGCGCGGCTCAAGGGGGAGAAGAGATCCGGTATGCGGGTGCACGCGCGCACAGGTCTACCCTGCCCGGTGTGCGGCGACACCGTCCGGGAAGTGTCCTTCGCGGAGAAGTCTTTTCAGTACTGTGCCACCTGTCAGACCGGCGGCAAGGTGCTCGCGGATCGGCGGATGTCCAGGCTGCTGAAGTAGCTCTACGCACGCATATAGTTGTCGCCATGCGGAAACAGGCACCCGAGCGGTTCGGTACACCTCTGACGGCGGGCGCGATACGCGTGATGCTGCTCGGGTCGGGTGAGCTGGGCAAAGAAGTCATCATCGCCCTGCAGAGACTCGGCGTCGAGGTGATCGCGGTCGACCGGTACGACAATGCGCCCGGGCATCAGGTGGCGCACCGCGCGCACACCGTCGACATGAGCGACCCGGAAGCGCTGTTGCGTCTCATCGACGCCGAAAAGCCGCACTTCGTTGTTCCCGAAATCGAGGCCATTGCCACCGACGCGCTGGCCACCGTAGAGGAGTCCGGTGCCGCCGTGGTGATCCCGACGGCGCGCGCGACCGCGCTCACCATGAATCGGGAGGGGATACGCCGTCTCGCGGCCGAGGAACTGGGACTCCCGACGTCGCCGTACGAATTCGCCGACTCGCTGGACGCAGTGCGTTCCGCTGTCGAACGCATCGGTGTGCCGTGTGTGATCAAGCCGGTGATGTCCTCGTCAGGGAAGGGGCAGTCGACCGTCCGCGATCTCGAGGACGTTGACAAGGCCTGGGAATACGCACTTTCCGGGGGCCGGATCAATCACGGACGCGTCATCGTCGAGGGGTTCGTCGACTTCGACTACGAGATCACGCAACTCACCGTCCGGGCCGTCGGAATGGACGGTGAAGTGCACACCGCCTACTGCGAGCCCATCGGTCACCTGCAGGACGCCGGTGACTACGTGGAGTCGTGGCAGCCGCAGGCGATGAGCCCGGTAGCGCTCGCCCGTGCGCGGGAGATAGCGGGGACGGTGACCGCGGCGCTGGGCGGCAGGGGAGTGTTCGGTGTCGAACTGTTCGTCAAGGGTGACGACGTCTATTTCTCGGAGGTCAGCCCCCGTCCACACGACACCGGCTTGGTAACTCTACGCACTCAACGCTTCTCGGAGTTCGAGCTCCACGCGCGCGCCGTACTCGGGCTTCCCGTCGACACCACGCTCACCGCGCCCGGCGCGTCCGCGGTGATCTACGGCGGCAGGGACGCAGTCGGCATCGGTTTCGAGGGCGTTGCCGAAGCGATGGCCGTACCGGAAACCGACCTACGGCTGTTCGGGAAACCCGAAAGTTACGTCCGACGGCGCATGGGAGTGGCCGTGTCCACGGGACCCGACGTCGAGACGGCGCGCAGCAGGGCGCGCGAGGCCGCGTCCCGCGTTCGTCCGGTCGCATGAGCACGGGAGCAGAGGCGCTCGTCGGCCTCGTTATCGTGATCGGGTTGATCGGTGTGGTCATTCCGGTACTTCCCGGAACGATACTGATCTTCGCCGCAATTCTGGTGTGGGCCATCATGTCCGGCACCGCTACCGCGTGGGCCGTGTTCGCCGCTGCCACGCTGTTTCTCGTGGTGAGTGGCGTGGTGAAATACACTTGGCCAGGTAAGCGGATGCGCAGTGCCGGCGTGCCCAACATGTCACTCGTCGCCGGTGGACTGACGGGGATCGTCGGATTCTTCGTCATCCCGGTAGTGGGTTTGTTTCTCGGCTTCATCGCGGGAACGTATGTGGCCGAGCTCTACCGGCTGCGGGCGCACAACCGTGCGTGGGCGTCGACCTGGCACGCGTGCAAGGCGGTCGGGCTGTCGATGCTGATCGAACTGCTCGGCGCCCTGATCGCCTCCGGTGTCTGGCTGGCCGCCGTGGTCGCGACTTAGGGGTATCCAGACGCCGTCGACACCTGCAAGTATGGAATGCGGAACGAGATCTCCCACCTAGCGGAGGAACGCCCGTGCATACCAAGACGACCTGGATACTCGGTCCCCTCACTGTCATCGTCCTGGCCATGAGCGGCTGTGGGGACGACTCGTCAGGCTCGTCGGCGGCGAGCGACACCAGCGCCGCAGCCTCGGCGACCACCACCGCGGCAGCGGCCGCCCTGATGGAGCAGATTCCCTCCCCGTTCGAAGAAGAACCCCAGCTCGAGAGAACCTTCCTCGGCGCGGTGAACGATTCGGACGCCTATGTTGCTGTCGTTACGTCGGGTAGCGACGCCGTCGCATTCCTGTGCGATGGCGACGACATGTGGATGTGGATGTCCGGAACGATGGACGGTGACCGGCTGGCACTGACCGCGCCGGACGGGTCGACGCTCACCGGCACGATGAGCGACGGAAAGGTGTCGGGGACGGTCACCGGTGCGGGCATGACCGACAAGGCGTTCGAGGCCGCACCCGCGGCGGTCGATGAAGGCCTCTACCGCGCCACCACCAACCGCGACGGTGCCGACTACACCCTCGGTTGGATCATGCGCACTGACGGGGTTCGGGGGCTCGAACGGCAGGCCAACGGATCGACCATGGGTGGTATCGCCGTCGACCGGAACGACGACGACATGGACGAACGCAACCGGGAGCGGCGGCAGGAGCGCAGGGACAACGATCAGGCCGCATGCGAGCAGATGGGCGGATACAACGACTGGCTCGCCTCACAACCGCAGACGCCGCCGGTCAGCGAGATGATGTCGATGAACAGCATGCAGATGGAAGGCTGCTAGCAGGGGCCCTGTTCGGAATTGCAGCGGTACCACTCTCGTGCGTTGTCGCCCATGACGGCATCGAAATCGTCTCCGACCGCCTCCGCGACGATGTCGATGTCGCTGTCCTGGAACACTCTTCGTGAACGGCTGCCGGGGAGATCGGTGCCGAACATCAGTGCCCGGGGATTGACGGCATGAATTTGGCGGAGCACTTCGCACACGTCGTCGATGGTCGTTCTACCGAACCCGGTTGCTTTCACGCGTGCGCCGCGGTCGACGAGATCCAGTAGGTAGGGCAGCCCGCGGGTCGACATGCCGAGGTGATCGATACTGACGGCAGGCAGCTTGGCGAACACCGGCTCCAGCGACAACAGGAGGGTGGCGTCGACGTAGAACTCGGCGTGCCAGCCGGCGAGTTCGTACGCGCGCAGTGCCTGCTTGGTGAGGAGCTTCAGGTCGGTCGCGCTGCGGCGGAGGTTGAACCGGACTGCCCGCACGCCGGCAGAATCGAGTCGCAGAATGTCTTCGTCGGTGGCGTCGGGCTCGAGGTGTGTGACGCCGACCCAGCTGGGGCCGAGTTCTTCCAGCGCGGCAATCAGATAGCTCTGGTCGGTGCCCTGGTACGACGCCGTGACCACGGCGCCACCGTCCACGCCGAAACCTTCGGTCCGTGCACGGTAATCGGCAATGGTGAAGGGGTCAGGCAGGTAGCCGTGATTCTCGAACACCGGGAACCGGGGATCGATGATGTGCACGTGGGCATCAAACACGGTTCACATTTTGCCTTGTCGCCGGCGTACCACGCGGGGAGGGACTGCGAAGGGAGCCTCCCGTGGGAGGCTCCCTTCGCGGATGCTCGACGATCAGGCCTTGTCGGGCTCGCTGGCCTTGAGCATGTCTTCGCGTTCGACGACCTTGATGCGCTCGCGGCCCTCGGGCTCACCGAGGCTGCGCTCGTGCGCGTCGAGGCGGTACCAGCCCTGCCAGGTGGTGTACGGAATCTGCTTGCCCTCGAGGTACTCGATGATCGCGTCCTCGGACGGGTTGGCCGGTTCGGCGAAGGTGGGCCGGTCCTCGAGCAGGTTTGCCACGGTCTCGTTGGCGTCGCCCTTGGTGTGCCCGATCAGGCCGACGGGGCCGCGCTTGATCCAGCCGGTGACGTAGGTGGCCGGCATGAACCGGGCGGCACCCTCCGCCGAGTCGTCGGCGATGACGCGTCCGGCCTCGTTGGGGACGGTGCCGGCCTGCTCGTCGAACGGCAGCTTCGCAATGTTCTGCGACAGGTAGCCCACCGCGCGGTACACGGCTTGGACGTCCCAGTCGTTGAACTTGCCGGTGCCCTTGACGTTGCCGGTGCCGTCGAGCTGGGTGCGCTCGGTGCGCAGACCGACGACCTTGCCGTCCTCGCCGAGGACCTCGGTGGGTGATTCGAAGAAGTGCAGGTACAGCCGGTGCGGCCGGTTGCCGACGTCGCGGATGGCCCAGTCCTGCAGGGTGTTGGCCACCATGTCGACCTGCTTGGAGTTGCGGCGTGCCTGCTCCGAGCCCTCGTCGTAGTCGATGTCCTCGGGGTCGACGATGACCTCGATGGTCGGGGAGTGATCGAGTTCGCGCAGCTCGAGAGGCGTGAACTTGGCCTGCGCCGGTCCGCGGCGGCCGAAGACGTGGACCTCGACGGCCTTGTTGGCCTTGAGCCCCTCGTAGACGTTGGCGGGGATCTCGGTCGGCAGCAGCTCGTCGCCGGTCTTCGCGAGGACGCGGGCGATGTCGAGGGCGACGTTGCCGACACCGAGGACGGCGACCTTCTCCGCGTCGAGCGGCCAGGTGCGCGGCACATCGGGGTGACCGTCGTACCAGGAGACGAAGTCGGCGGCGCCGTAGCTGCCGTCGAGGTCGATGCCCGGGATGTTCAGGTCGCGGTCGGCGTTGGCGCCGGTGGAGAAGATCACCGCGTCGTAGAAGTTGTGCAGGTCTTCGAGGGTGATGTCGGTGCCGTAGTCGATGTTGCCGAGCAGGCGCACCGACGGCTTGTCGAGCACCTTGTGCAGGGCGGTGATGATGCCCTTGATGCGCGGGTGGTCGGGGGCGACGCCGTAGCGGATCAGACCGAACGGTGCCGGCATCCGCTCGAACAGGTCGATGCTGATCCCGCCGTCCGAGGCGGCATCAGATTTCATGAGTGCATCGGCAGCGTAGATACCGGCGGGGCCGGCACCGACGATCGCTACGCGCAACGGACGTGTCTGATCAGTCATCTGGAGCGAACTACCTTCTGATGGGCGGACAACGAATTTTCAGCTTAAGTTAAGCCCAGCCTAATCGGGTGGCCGAGGTGTGGCGTCACGCCCCTGCCCGGCCGGGCCCGCACTCGGTGGCGCCGGTGAGAGCTGGGCGGCTCCCATTGTCTGGGCTTGCGAATGTCGAGGGTAGTCGTCTCCCGGTTGGGGGGTCACAAATCAGATTTGTACCAGCTGCTCTATACACTGCTGACCACGCCGAAAATGAAGGGAAGTCATGTCCGATCCGAGCGAATCGCCGCACAACGCCGCGGGGGACGACCCGGAGGATCCCCGGCGTACCACTGCCACACCGTTCATCGCCGCCGTCGCCCTCGTCGTGATCATCCTGGTCGCGATCGTCGTCGGCAGTATTCTCTCGCCCGCCGACGAGAACGTCACCGAGGCGGACCGCATCAACCGCTCGGTGGCCGATTACATCCAGGCCCGCAATCATGACGACGCCGACCTGCAGAAGTCGTTGGTGTGTTCTACCTGGTCGGACGACCGTTCACCGCTCGCGGGGCGCGAAGGGGAGGTCACCCTGCAGGGTGTCGACTCCTCCGAGGTGAACGGCGACCGCGCCCGGGCAGAGGTGCGGATCACGGCCGAGGACGGTCGTGGTGAGACGACGGACACCTGGCAGCTGGCCCGCTCCGGCGACACGTGGGTCGTGTGCAATTGATGCGTGCCCAGAAGAGGCCGCTTGCCCGGGAGGGCATCGAAAAGAGGGTTGTGAAAAGCTGACATGGTGAGTTACGCAGGCGACATAACGCCGGAGCATGCCTGGGAGCTGCTTCGCGACAATCCCGACGCTGTGCTGGTCGACGTACGAACAGATGCCGAATGGAAATATGTCGGTGTTCCCGATACGTCCTCACTGGGCAAGCAGCCGGTGCTGATCGAGTGGGTGAGCTATCCCCACGGTGCGCGCAACGACAATTTCGTGGATCAGTTGAAGGAAGCCGGGATCACCGGGGGCGAGGACGCACCCGTCATCTTCCTGTGTCGATCCGGTCAGCGTTCCATCGGTGCGGCGGAGGCCGCGACAGCGGTGGGCATCGGCCCGTCGTACAACGTGCTCGACGGTTTCGAAGGCGCCTTGGACGCCGACGGTCATCGTGGGGCGGTCGGCTGGCGGGCGCTGGGCCTGCCGTGGAGGCAGTGGTGAGTGCAATTCCTCAGGGCGGCGCGTTTCAGAAGGCGCTGCCGGACGGCATCGGTCAGGGCACGATCAGTGTGCGCGGCGGAACCCTTCGATCAGGCTTCGAGGAAACGTCCGAAGCGATCTTCCTGAATTCGGGCTTCGTGTTCGAGAGCGCGGGAGCGGCCGAGGCGTCGTTCACCGGCGATATCGACCACTTCGTCTATTCGCGTTACGGCAACCCGACCGTGAAGATGTTCGAGGAGCGGCTCCGTCTCATCGAGGGTGCGGAAGCGTGCTTCGCCACCGCGAGCGGGATGTCGGCGGTGTTCACCGCCCTGGGCGCCCTGCTGAAGGCCGGAGACCGCCTGGTGGCGGCGCGCAGCCTGTTCGGGTCCTGCTTCGTGGTGTGCAACGAGATCCTGCCGCGCTGGGGTGTCGAGACCGTGTTCGTCGACGGCGAAGACCTCGACCAGTGGGAGGAGGCCCTCTCGACGCCCACCACGGCAGTGTTCTTCGAGACGCCTTCCAATCCGATGCAAACGCTCGTGGACGTGCCGCGCGTGGTGGAGCTGGCGCATGCGGCAGGTGCCAAGGTGGTGCTGGACAACGTGTTTGCTACACCGCTGCTGCAACGCAGCCTCGATCTGGGAGCTGACGTCGTCGTCTACTCCGGGACGAAGCACATCGACGGTCAGGGGCGCGTGCTCGGTGGTGCGATCCTCGGATCACAGGAGTACATCGACGGTCCGGTCCAGAACTTGATGCGTCACACAGGTCCGGCACTCAGTCCGTTCAACGCCTGGACGCTACTCAAGGGCCTGGAGACGATGCCGATTCGCGTGCGGCACTCGGTCGGTTCCGCTTTGCAGATCGCGCGGTTCCTCGAATCGAATGCCTCGGTCGAATGGGTCAAGTACCCGTACCTCGAGTCCCATCCCCAGCACGAGCTCGCCAAGCGCCAGATGAGCGGCGGCGGCACGGTGGTCACCTTCGCGCTCGCTGCCGCCGAGAACGAGGCCAAGAAGCGTGCGTTCGAAGTACTCGACGCGCTGCGGCTGGTCAACATTTCGAACAATCTCGGTGACTCCAAGTCGCTCATCACCCACCCCGCCACCACGACCCACCGGGCAATGGGACCCGAAGGGCGTGCGGCAGTGGGAATTACGGACGGCGTCGTCCGGCTCTCCGTCGGACTCGAAGACACCGAGGACCTACTGTCCGATCTCGAGCACGCGCTGAGCTGACTACACCTCGGACCGTCCGAAGTCAGACCGAGGTTTCGGCCCGATCGAACGGATCCGAGGTGCGCCCGACGAGATCGGCCACGGACTTGAGGACTGCCGTGGGGCGGTACGGGAAGAGCTCGACCGAATCGCGCGTCGAGATACCGGTCAGCACCAGAATGGTCTGCAGCCCGGCTTCGAGCCCGCACACGATGTCGGTGTCCATGCGATCGCCGATCATCAGGGTGTTCGCGGAGTGCGCCCCGATGGCCCGGAGGGCCGAGCGCATCATCAGGGCGTTCGGCTTGCCCACGTAGTAGGGGTCGCGGCCGGTGGCCTTGCTGATCAATGCGGCAACGGACCCGGTGGCGGGTAACGATCCCTCCCGGGACGGTCCGGTGGGATCGGGGTTGGTGGCGATGAAGCGAGCACCTCTCTCCACCAGGCGGATTGCGGTGGTGATCGCCTCGAAGGAGTACGTGCGGGTCTCGCCGAGCACCACATAGTCGGGATCGTTCTCGGTGAGGACGTAACCGATGTCGTGCAATGCGGTGGTGAGACCGGACTCACCCACCACATAGGCGCTGCCGTTCGGGCGCTGGCTCGCCAGGAACGTTGCGGTCGCCAACGCGGACGTCCAGATGGATTCCTCGGGAATGTCGAGTCCCGTGCGGAGAAGCCGGGCGCGGAGGTCGCGGGGTGTCCTGATGGAGTTGTTGGTGAGCACGATGAATGGGATCTCGGCTTCGCGGAGCTCGGCCAGGAAGAGGTCTGCCCCCGGGACCAGGTGTTCTTCGTGAACGAGAACTCCGTCCATGTCCATCAGGTACGTCCAGCCGGGGTTCTCTACATCTGTTGTGCTCACCGACCCAGTATGAGGCAGCACCAGGCGGCATGCGCGACTACGCCAGGAGCCGGCCCAGCCCGATCAGGCCGACCACCACGATGGTCACCCGGAGTGCGGTGGGGGACAGGCGACGGCCGTAGCGGGCCCCGAGCACTCCGCCGAGGAGCGAACCGACCGCGATGAGGCCCGCGGCGGCCCAGCTGATCCGGTCGAAGGCGACGAGCGTGTACGCGAGCGCGGCGACGATGTTGACGAGCAGGGAGAGCAGGTTCTTCGCGCCGTTCATCCGCTGCAGACTCTCGGGGAGGATCGCCCCCATCACACCCATCAGAAGGATGCCCTGCGCTGCGGTGAAATACCCGCCGTACACCCCGACCGCGAACGTGCCGGCCGTCAGCAACAGCAGACGCGGCCGGCTGAGGCCGGCTTCGTGGCTACCGCGCTCCTTCGCCCACGCCTGGATCCGCGGCTGCAACACCACGAGCACGAGCGCCAGGACCAACAACACAGGGACGATGAACTCGAACACCGATTCGGGCAGGTGCAGCAACAACCAAGCGCCGAGAATTGCACCGCACAGTGACGCCGGGATCTGCCAGCGCAGCCGGGACCCCTGCCCGGCCAACTCTCGCCGGTAACCCCAGGTGCCGGAGACGCCGCCGGCGACCAACCCCACCGCATTCGACATCGTGGCGGTCACGGGTGGAAACCCGAACGCCACCAGGGTCGGGAAGGTGATGAGCGTGCCGCTGCCGACGACCGCGTTGATCGCACCTGCGCCGATGCCGGCAACGAGGATCGCAATGGCTTCGAGTGGAGTCACCGGGGCGACGTTACAAGGGACGTCTGGCACCCCGCGCCCGGGTTCCGGAGACGCGGCCCCGTAGAGAGGTGCCCACCCCATCCAACCTCATGGCGCGGCCGGTGTCAGCAATTGCACGCAGCCTGATCCGATTGCGTGGGTTCTTCGGGTTTCCCCTGTGTGGCAGGGGAATTCACGTGTTGACGAGGTGGCGTGATGCGGATAGTGTTCGCGTCAACCATCCAGAGCGACCGAGAGACCTGGCTCGTCGACGTCGCAGCAACCCTTCCGACATTGTTTCGGGTGTGGGTGCTACCGCCAGGATCGATGGAAGGCATCACATGACTCACCCCGCACGCAGCACCTGGCGCAGACGGCACATCGATCTGTGCCGCACCAAGTCTTGCGGTTGTTGACGTAGGCCCACCTCTCAGCTCACCGGGCGCAGCGCTCGGTGAGTCTCTCGCGCGTGTCCACGGGGAGCGTGGAAGTGCGCTTCCCTCTCGATCCTCGCCTCGATGAAAGGCCGTGTAGTGATGTCTGTCATAAGTGCGCCCCGACCCGTGGAGGACAGCCTCGACGACGGTGCACTCGGGGTGCACGCCTTCGAGAAGGCTGTGCCCGCTCCCTCGTCGGCGTCGAGGAAGTTCCAGTCGGCATGAAGTTTCTCCTGATGACTCTCGTCACGCATCAGCCCGACCCGGTAACCGGCGAGAAAGTCGACACTGCGACGCGATTGCGGGAAGTAGTCGATTCGGCGGTCCTCGCCGAACAACTCGGGTACGACGGGTTCGCTGTCGGTGAGCGGCACGAACATCCGTTCCTGTCTTCGGCACCGCCCGTCGTGCTCAGCGCGATCGCGGCGCGTACCACCACATTGCAGTTGTGGACAGCCGTGACCACGCTCAGCCTGCTCGACCCGGTCCGGGCCTTCGAGGACTATTCGACGCTGGACAACCTGTCGGGCGGCCGCCTGCAGCTGATCATCGGCAAGGGAAACGGCACGGCCCAGGCCGAACTGTTCTCCGTGACCCCCGACGACCAGTGGGATCGCAATCGCGAGGGGTACGAACTGTTCCGGCAACTGTGGGAGAGCGAGGACGTGACGTGGGAAGGCAGCTTCCGTCCGCGTCTCGAACACGCTGTCGCGCTTCCGCGACCACTCCAGCCCCGGATCCGGATCTGGCACGGCAGTGCCACGAGTGAGGAGTCGGTCGACTTGGCCGCTCGCTACGGTGATCCACTCTTTTCCGCCAACGTCACCAACCCTGTCGAGCCGTATGCCGAACTCATTCGCCACTATCGCGAGCGGTGGATCGACTACGGCCGCGACCCCGCTGACGCTCTGGTCGGCGCCGGGACTGCGGGCTTCTATGTGACGCCGAAGTCGCAGGACGCCGTCGACACCTGGCGGCCGATCCATGCCGCAAGGATCGAGTTCGCGCGCAGGACCGGACTGCCCGTGGTGTTCGACACGGTCGAAGACTTCGTGGAGCGAAGCTCGGCGCTCATCGGCAGTCCGGAGCAGGTGATCGACAAGGTCGCGCGGTACCACGAGCAGTTCGGCCACGAAGTGATCCACCTCGGGGCCGATCGAGTGGGGACAAGCGACAAGCAGCACCGCGAAAGTCTCGAGCTCTTCCAGGCAGACGTGGCGCCCGCGTTGCGCGCGACCATTCCGAGCCGATCCCTCGCAACCCTTCCGTGCACGTGAGCGTCCCCGAATCCCGGGTGTCATTCGTGCCTGTCGTCGAAATTACGGAGCTATCGGTGTCCTCAGTGCTTGTGTCCTTGTCCCCGACCTTCCGCGGAAAAGCCCGCATCGCAGCAGGTATCGGCGTCGCCGCCGTGCTGGCCACGGCGCTCACCGCCTGCGGTGGCGGTTCCAGCAGTTCCTCCGCGGATGCGGGTCCCGCGCAACCGGGCGGCACACTCCGCTACGGCCTGTCCCAGGCGCCCACATGCGCCGACCCCGCACAGTCCGGCACGAACCAGACGATCTACGTGACTCGCCAGGTGGTCGATTCGCTCACTGATCAGGATCCCCGAACAGGTGAACTGACGCCGTGGCTCGCGGAGACCTGGGAACTGAACGCCGACGCCTCCGCCTTCACCTTTCGCCTGAAGGAGGGCGTCACCTTCAGCGACGGAACGCCCCTCACTGCTGAGTCGGTGAAGAAGAATTTCGACGCGCTCGTCAACACCCTCACCGGGGCCAAGGCGCCACTGGCCGCCAGCTACCTGACCGGATACATCGGGACCACCGTGATCGATGCGCGCACCGCGCAGGTCAACTTCTCGGCACCCAACGCCCAGTTCCTGCAGGCATCGTCCACCCCGCAGCTGGGCATTCTGTCGGATGCGTCCGTCGCCAAGCCGGCGGAGGAGCGCTGCACCGGCAACATCTCGGGAACCGGGCCGTTCACGTACGCCGACTACCAGCAGGACAAGTCGGTGACCCTCGCCAAGCGGGCCGGATACAGCTGGGGCTCAGACGTGTTCGGTCACGCCGGCGAGGCCTACCTCGACACCATCGAGTTCAGCGTGGTGCCCGAATCCGGTGTCCGTACGGGCAGCCTGTCCTCGGGACAGCTGGACGCGATCAGCGATGCGCTGCCGCAGGATGCCCCGCAGATCGAAGGCGCCGGTGGGCAGGTGCTCACCACATCGAACCCGGGTACGCCATTCGGATTCCAGCCCAACGTGACTCGCGGACCGCTCGTGGATCCCGTCGTGCGCAGTGCGCTGGTCTCGGCGATCAACCGGCAGGAACTGGTCGACACCGTGCTCGGCCCCAACTTCACGCCCGCCACCAGCACGCTGGCCAGCCGCACCCCCGGCTACGTGGCGCTGCCGGACGTGACGTACGACCCGGAGAAGGCCAAGTCCATCCTGGATCAGGCGGGTTGGGTTCCCGGTGCCGACGGCATCCGGGAGAAGAGCGGTCAGAGGCTGAGCTTCCCCGTTCTGTTCAGCTCCGTGTTTGCCGGCAACCAGGCAATCCTCGAACTGGTGCAGCAGCAGCTCACAGCGGTGGGAGTAGATCTGCAGCTGAATCTCGTGGCCACTCCGGAGGCCACCGCTCGCCAGAATGCCAAGGACTTCGACGCCACCTATTACAACAGCACCCGCGCCGACGGTGACATTCTGCGTACCCAGTTCGGACTCGACGGCCGCAACCTCAACAGCCGTGGCCCGATTCCCGCGCTCGACGACGTGCTTGCAAAGCAACTCGCCACCACCGACACCACCGAGCGGAACGCACTTCTCGCCGACGCCCAGCAGCAGGTGCTCGACAACGGCCTGTGGATTCCCACCGTGGAGCTGTCGCAGGCGATCGGCGCAGGACCGGACGTGCAGGATCTGAAGTTCGAGGCCTCGGCCAGGCTCCAGTTCTTCGATACCTGGATCAGTGGACGCTAGAAGATGACTCGATACCTCGGATCCCGTGTCCTGCAGGCGTTGGGCGTGCTGTGGGCAACATTCACCGTGTCGTTCGCAGTCCTGTTCCTACTGCCTTCGGACCCCGTGAGCATCGCGGTCGATTCCGCAACAGCGGGGACGACGGTCGATGCGGCGGCCGTTGCGGAGTTGCAGGCGCGGTACGGCCTGGACCAGCCGGTATGGGTGCAGTACTGGAACTCCCTGAGCCACTCCGTTCGCGGTGACTTCGGATACTCGATCGCCACCGGGCAGTCGGTGACCGAGGCCATCGGGAACGCGGTGCCCAGCACCCTCGCGCTCGCGTCCGTGGCGCTCGTTCTCGCCGTGGTGTTCGGGACCGCGGTAGCGTTCGTCGCCACGTACACCAGGGTGCGCGGGGTACGGAATCTGTTGTTCTCGCTGCCCCCGCTCGGTGTCGCGGTGCCGACGTTCTGGGTAGGTCTTATTCTGCTGCAGCTGTTCTCGTTTCGATTGAAAGCCTTTCCGGCGTTCGGCGACCAGGGAATCGCGACCCTGGTGCTTCCCGCGGTCACTCTCGCGCTGCCGACCGGCGCCGTGATCGCCCAGGTGCTCGCCGCGAGTCTGCAGACCACGTGGCGGCAGCCGTTCATCGACACCGCCCGGGCGAAAGGAGCCTCCCGGTGGAGGATCCAGACCCGGCACGCGCTGCGGTTGTCGAGCATCCCCGCCTTCACCATCGCCGGAGTATTGGTGGGCACGCTGCTGGCCGGGTCCGTGGTCGTCGAAACGGTGTTTTCACGAGCCGGAGTCGGGCGGCTCACGCAGACTTCCGTGATGGCGCAGGATATTCCGGTGGTCCAGGGAATCGTGGTACTGAGCTCGCTTGCCTACGTCCTCGTCAACCTCGCCGTGGATCTGCTCTACCCGCTGATCGATCCGCGAATCGTCGAGGGCAGGAAGCGGGCGAGCACGGAGCACACGAAAAAGGAGGAGATCGTTCATGTCTGACATCCTCACCAGGGAGGTGACGGGCGAGGTCGTCGATGTCGGCGCGTCTCCGCGCATAGTCACACCCGTGGCCGGGTTCTTCCCTGTTACCCGCCGGCGCAGTGTCACGGCCTGGTTGCGTCGCAATCTCGTGCTCGTGACTTCCGCCGTCGTGCTCCTGCTTGCTGTCGGGTGTGCGGTGGCGCCCTCCGTATTCGCGGGCGGCAACCCACTCACCGGCGTGCCCGCGCAGAAGCTGCAGGCCCCGAGCGCCGCGCACTGGTTCGGGACCGACAACATCGGCCGGGACGTGTACACCCGAGTCGTTCACGGTGCCGGACTCTCGCTCACCGCAACCCTACTGGCGGTGGGTATCGCCCTGGTTGTCGGTTCGCTGATCGGTCTGCTGTCCGGTGCGGCCGGGGGAGCGGTCGATGCGGTGTTGATGAGACTCGTCGATGTGTTGCTGTCCATTCCGGCATTGCTGCTCTCCCTCGCACTGGTCACGGCCCTGGGATTCGGCACCGTCAACGTCGCTGTGGCCGTGGGTGTTTCCCTGATCGCGAACTTCGCCCGTGTGATGCGGTCAGAGGTGCTGCGAGTGCGCCGGTCACTCTACGTCGAGGCCGCGTTCGCGTCGGGAGTCCGGTGGCACACGGTGCTCCACCGGCACATCCTGCGGAACTCCTACGCACCCGTCGTCGCCCTCGCCGCCGTGGAGTTCGGCATGGCGGTCCTCGCGGTGTCGTCGTTGAGCTTCCTCGGATTCGGGGCGGTACCACCGACACCCGAGTGGGGTTCGCTGATCTCCGAGGGCCGCAACTACCTCGCGACGGCGTGGTGGATGACCACCTTGCCCGGCCTGGTGATCGTGGCCGTCGTGCTGTCGGCACACCGCCTCGGGCATGCACTCGAACAGAGAGAGTCGCGATGAGCACGAACGACACCCCGCTGCTGCAGGTCTCCGGACTGCGGGTGGCGTACGGGAGCGTGAGCGATCCAGTTCTGGCCGTGACGGGCGTCGACCTTACGGTCTCGCGCGGGGAAGTGGTGGCCGTGGTGGGCGAGTCCGGCTCCGGTAAGTCGACCACCGCGCACGCGATTCTCGGGCTACTGGCGGGGAGCGGACGCGCGATCGGCGGCACCGTCACCTTCGACGGCGAGCGCCTCGACACCCTGCCCGAGCGCGCACTGGGGCGCATCCGCGGCGCCAGGATCGGGGTGGTGCCACAGGACCCGACGACCTCGCTCAACCCGGTGATCAGGGTGGGGGTTCAGGTCGCCGAGGTGCTGCGGGTGCACGGTCTCGCCGACCGGCGGACGGCCGGAATCGAGGCGGTGCGCATTCTCGCCGAGGCCGGGATCGACAAGCCCGAGGTGCGTGCCCGGCAGTATCCGCAGGACCTGTCGGGCGGCCAGCGGCAGCGCGTCCTGATCGGAATCGCGTTGGCCTGCAACCCCGAACTGGTGATCGCGGACGAGCCCACCAGCGCACTCGACGTCACGGTTCAACGCCGGATCCTCGATCACCTGGCTGCGCGTACCGCCGAGTCGGGGACCGCAGTCCTGTTGATCACGCACGACCTGGGTGTCGCGGCCGACCGCGCCGACCGGATCATCGTGATGAACCGCGGCGAGGTGGTGGAGTCGGGGCCCACCCGGGAGATCCTGACGCAGCCGCAGCATGCGTACACGCGCGCACTACTGGCAGCCGCGCCCAGCCTGTCCGCGGCACCCCGGCGCACAGACCACTCGTCCACCGTGGCCGACCCGCTCCTGCGCGTCTCGGGGGTGTCGAAAACATTCCGGATCGACCGGAAGACAGCGATCGAGGCCGTCGAGGACGTGTCCTTCGAGGTTCCGCGCGGTCGCACGCTGTCCCTGGTCGGCGAGTCGGGATCCGGCAAGTCGACGGTGGCCCGCATCGCGATCCGACTGGAGACGCCGTCTCGTGGCAGCATCGAGTTCGACGGAGCGGACATCACGACGCTGCGGGGTGGCGCCCTGCGTGCCCTCCGCCGGCGAGTTCAACTCGTCTACCAGAATCCGTACGCCTCGCTCGATCCCAAACTCGCCGTCGCCGACATCGTGGCCGAACCGCTCGGCGCCTTCGGGATCGGGAGCAAGGCCGAACGAGCGGAGCGGGTCGCCGAACTCCTCGAACAGGTGGCGCTGCCGCGCAGCTACCTCGCACGGAAACCCGCAGAACTGTCCGGCGGCCAGCGTCAACGGGTCGCCATTGCCCGGGCGCTGTCACTGCACCCGGAACTTCTCGTGCTCGACGAGCCGGTGTCCGCTCTGGACGTTTCGGTGCAGGCGCAGATACTCGATCTACTGGAGACCCTCCAGCGCGAACTCGGCCTCAGCTACCTGTTCATCTCGCACGATCTCGCGGTGGTCCGGCAGATCAGTGACACGGTCGCCGTGATGCGGTCCGGTCGCATCCTCGAATTCGGCACCACCGCCGAGATATTCGAAACACCACGTCACGACTACACCCGGGAGCTGCTCGACGCGATCCCCGGGCGGTCCATCGCTCGCCCACCGTCAGCACAGCTGGAGGAAGCCATTCATGCCTGAACTTCGTCACCACCCCCTCATCGCCGTCGACCTGCACGGCGCCGGTCTGCACCCGCAGGCGTGGCGTCGCCCCGACTCGCGCGCAGAAGATCTCTTCACGGCCGGTTACTGGACCGGGCTCCTGGGAGTTGCCGACAGGGCCGGCATCGACCTCGCCTTCCTCGGTGACTCCTTCGCCCTCGCCTCGACGGGTCACGCCGAACAGCGGGGGCAACTCGACGCTGTCGCGATCGCGTCACGGGCTGTGACGAGCACCCGGACCATAGGTCTGGTCCCGACGGTGACCGTGACCCACACCGAGCCGTTCCACGTCTCGAAAGCCATCGCGAGTCTCGACCATGCCTCACTGGGTCGCGCGGGGTGGCAGGTCGACGTGTCGGCCGGTCGAGCCCAGGCCCAGCTGTTCGGCCGTAAGGAACCCCAGGACGACGAAGATTTGTGGTCGGAGGCGAGCGAGGCCATCGAAGCCGTGCGTCTGTTGTGGGACAGCTGGGAGGACGACGCCGAGATCCGCGACGTCGCCACCGGCCGATTCGTCGACCGGGACAAACTGCACTACATCGACTTCGAGGGAACCCACTTCTCCGTGAAGGGGCCGTCGATTACACCGCGCTCACCACAAGGCCAGTCGCTGGTCGTGCTCGGTGTGCACGACGAACATTCCCGCCGGGTGGCCGTATCGCACGCCGACGTGATCCGCATCAGCGGCCTCACCGTCGACGCGGCCGGGCGGGCTGCGGCGGACATTTCCCGCGACGTGGTCGAGGCGGGCCGCGACAGGAGCGCGGTCCGCATACTTCTCGACGTGGAGGTGCTGCTCGCCGCCGACCACAGTGGCGCCGCCCGGGACCTCGCCCAGCTCGAGAACTGGGCCGGGACCGGGTACGAACCACGATCGCTCCTCTACCGGGGGGATGCGGCGGGACTGGCCGATCTCGTCGCGAACGTGGCGCGGGCGGGCGAGGTGGACGGCGTGACTTTCCGCCCGCTCGCGCTTCCCTCCGGACTGGACACCCTCGCCGAGGCGGTACTGCCGCTACTGCGACCTGACGGAGGCGACGTGCGTTTACTGCGGGAACGCCTCGGCTTCGACCGTCCCACCAATCACTTCACCCGAACAGGACTTTCGGCATGACGACATCGCGACCGGTGCCCCGCAAGCAGATACACCTCGCAGCGCACTTCCCGGGGGTGAACAACACCACGGTGTGGAGCGACCCCGAGTCGAAGAGCCAGATAGATTTCGACTCGTTCGTGCACCTGGCGAAAACAGCGGAACGCGGGTTGTTCGACTTCTTCTTCCTCGCCGAGGGCCTGCGGTTGCGTGAGCACCGCGGACGGATCCACGACCTGGACGTCGTCGGCCGGCCAGACACCCTGACCGTGCTCGGTGCGCTGGCCGGGGCGACGACCCACCTCGGCCTGGCCGGAACGATCAACACCACCTTCAACGAACCGTACGAATTGGCGCGGCAATTCGCGTCACTCGATCATTTGTCGGACGGCCGGGCTGCGTGGAACATGGTCACCTCCTCGGACGCTTTCACCGGCGAAAACTTCCGGCGCGGGGGATATCTCGACCGCAGAGACCGCTACGTCCGCGCAAGTGAAGTGATCGAGGGCGCGCGGAAGTTCTGGGACAGCTGGGATCAGGACGCGCTCGTGATCGACCGGGAGCACGGGGTTTTCGCGCACGAGTCGTCGATCCGTGAGGTCGCCTTTTCGGGTTCGCAGTTCGATGTGCGGGGACGGTTCACGGTACCCCGCAGCCCCCAGGGTCATCCGGTGCTGCTGCAGGCGGGGGATTCTGAGGAGGGCCGCGAGTTCGGGGCGGCTCAGGCCGACGCCATCTTCACCGTGCACGGCACACTCGAGGACGGCCGCACGTTCTATTCCGACGTCAAGGGCAGACTGGCGAAGTACGGGCGCAGAGCCGAGGACCTCAAGGTGCTCCCCGCGGCCACCTTCGTTCTGGGTGATACGGCGGCGGATGCCGCCGAACGGGCCGATCACATCCGGCACCAGCAGGTAGGTCCCCAGACAGCCATCGCATTCCTCGAGCAGGTGTGGGGACGTGACCTTTCCGGATACGACCCGGACGGTCCCCTTCCGGACGTCGAACCCGCCGACAATCCGGACATCACCCGCGGCCGTGTCCGGCACGTGAAGGATCCGCGGGAGATCGCCTCGGCATGGCGGGCGAAAGCCGAGGCGGAGAAGCTCAGCATCCGTGAGCTGATCATCGCGGTCACCGCCCGGCAGCAGTTCGTGGGCACCCCGGCCCAGGTGGCCGAGGACATCGACCACTATGTGCAGTCGGACGCCTGCGACGGTTTCATCCTCGTGCCGCACCTCACACCGGCCGGGCTCGACGAGTTCGTCGAGAAGGTGGTGCCGCTCCTGCAGGACCGTGGCAGTTTCCGCACCGAATACTCGGGCACCACCCTGCGCAGCCATCTCGGGCTGAGCCATCCGCACCACCAGAACGAAGGAGTACGAGCATCATGACCGCAGCGTCGGAAGCCACTGGATTCGAACAGGACCGGCAGTAGATGGTCACCCCGTTGTCCGTCCTCGACCTGTCGCCCGTCAGCGAGGGATCCACCGCCCGAGCCGCGCTGCGCAACACCGTGGACCTCGCCCAGCACGCAGAGCTGTGGGGCTACAAGCGGTACTGGGTTGCCGAGCATCACTTCGTCGGCGTCGCAAGTTCGTCACCCGCCGTGCTGGTCGGCATTCTCGCTGCGGCGACGAGCACATTGCGTGTCGGCGCCGCTGCCGTCCAGCTGGGGCACACCACGGCAGCAGCAGTGGTGGAAGCGTTCGGAACTGTTGATGCCCTGTACCCGGGGCGCGTGGACCTCGGCCTGGGGCGGTCGGGTCAACGCAGGGCGCAGGCACTGCAGGCGGTCGGCGAACGCCGACACCAGTCTTCGTTGCCGCGGCGTCCGACCGAGATTCGGGACGGCGTCGTGATTCCGGCGCCGTTCGACCCGTCCGAACTGCTGTTGTCACCGCGGCTCACGGCGTCGATGTCGGTGCTACAGCAGCCGGGGGCACGGTCACCCGAGTTCGAAGACCAGGTGGACGACATCCTCGCGTTACTCGAGGGCGCGTACCGCACCGAGGACGGCATCGACCTCCACGCGAGTCCGGGGGAGGGCGCCGACGTCGAGCTGTGGGTGTTCGGGAGCAGCGCGGGCCCGAGCGCAGAACTCGCCGGGCGGCTCGGGCTGCCCTTCGGGGCCAACTACCACGTGAGTCCGGCGACGACGATCGACGCCGTCGAGGCATACAGGGCCGCCTTCCGGCCGTCACGGGTACTGCGGGAACCGTACGTCGTCGTCTCCGCGGACGCCGTGGTGGCGGAGGACGACGCGGCAGCCCGGGAGTTGGCATCGACCTTCGGACATTGGACCCACAGCATCCGAAGCGGGCACGGTGCGATCCCGTATCCGGATCCCCGCCGTACCCCGCCGCTGGGTGAGACCGAACGCGCAGCGGTGGAGGACCGGCTGATCACGCAGTTCGTCGGGGCACCCGCCACCGTTGCCGACCGGCTCGACAGCCTGCGGAAAGTCACCGCCGCCGACGAACTGGTGGTCACCAGCGTCACCCACGACCACGCGGACCGATTGCGTTCCTACGAGCTGCTTGCGCGGGAATGGGGGCTGCCCCGACTACTCGCTGCCTGACACCGCGATGGTTGAACGCTGGTCCAAGTGGGCATCCCCCGCTCATGGACACAGCACACGCCCCTGTGCCCGAGCCTTCTGACGGGTTGGTCGAGCAGCTACGGCAGTACCTCAGTTCGATCACGTCGACGGATCTCGGACCCGACGACGACTACTTCACGCTGGGCCTGGTGAGTTCTCTGCGGGCCCTGGAGATCGTCACCTACATCGAGGGCTCCCACGACGTCGTGGTCGAGGTTGAGGACCTCGACCTCGACAACTTTCGCACCGCTGCCCGTGTCGCCGAGTTCATCCGGAGGAAGCGGGGCGAGCAGGTTCGGGCCACGGACGGGGCGTCGCCGTGATCGGGATCGACACTCTCGTCGCGGCAGCGGAGACGGATGCGGTTTCATGGGACGAGTCGGGGCTTCCTACCGAGGTGATCGACGCCGCCGCCCGGGCAGGTGTCCTGGGTCTGGACCGGACCCCCGCCTGCAAAGGCCTCGGCCTGAGCGCAGCCGAACTGGGCTCGGTGGCAGAACGACTCGGAGCTGTCTGCACGTCGCTGCGGTCGCTCCTCACGGTGCAGGGAATGGTGAATGCCGCCCTCGACCGGTGGGGAAGTGCCGAACAACGGGAGCAGTGGCTGCCGGTGCTGACCACCGGGGAGCTCCTCGCCGGGTTCGCGGCGACCGAGGCCGGTGCCGGAACCGAACTCTCCTGCGTGGCCACCACCTTCGACCCCGCCGGTTCCGATTACCGGGTGTCGGGCAGGAAGCTGTGGGTCACCTACGGCCAGGTCGCGGACGTACTCCTGGTCCTCGGACAGACGTCCGGCGGCCTCACGACCGCACTCGTCGAAACGAGTTCGCCGGGGGTCACCGTGGAACCGGTACAGGGGCAGCTCGGCATGCGAGGTACACGGGTGGCGCACATCGAACTCGACAACGTGTCCATACCCGCGACCCACGTCATAGCGCCGCCCGGTTTCGGTCTGTCCCACGTCACCGGCACAGCCCTCGACCACGGCCGGTACACCATCGCGTGGGGGTGCGCGGGGATGGCCCGGGCCTGCCTCGCCGATGCGGTGGCTCATGCCTCGACCCGGGTGCAGGGCACGGCCGTGTTGTCCGAGCAGGACGCGGTGCGGTCGATGATCGGCCGCGGTTGGGTCGAGGTCGCCGGTGCGCGGGCCCTCTGTGAACGCGCCGCACAGGAACGCGACGCACGCGAGCACACCGCCCTCTTCACCACCGTTGCCGCCAAGTACGCCGCTGCGCGCGCAGCCGTGACGCTGAGCCAGCAGGGAGTCCAGATCCTCGGCGCCACCGGATGCGCCGGAGACAGCAGGGTCGGCCGATTCTTCCGGGACGCGAAGGTCATGCAGATCATCGAGGGCGCCACCGAGGTCGCCGAATTGCAGATCGGTGAGTACGTGCTGGCCGGCGGTGTTCGATGACCGCCCCCGTCGCCCTGCACTCGATCGCGCTGTGGTTCCCGGACGACGAGGTCACCGTGGCGGGTCTGCCGGAACTCGATCAGCTTCCTGTGGCGCAGCGCGAGCATGCCCTGTCCCTCGGCATCGACACCGTTCGGATCGGCATCGGCCAGTCCGAGTCGGACATGGCTCACGCCGCCGCCACCGCGTTGCTGGGCGCAGCGGACATCGACCCGACCCAGCTCGATGCCCTCCTGCTCGTGCAAGGGAGGGTTCCGCAATATCTGCTCGCCTCCGAGGCCACCCGGCTGCAACACCGGCTCGGCGCGACTCAGGCCTTCACTACCGGCGTCGGTGACCTGGGCTGCGTTTCCATCTCCGCGGGATTCGCACTGGCGTCAGCATTACTTCGGGGAGACCCCCACTGCCACAACGTTCTGGTCGTCGCTGCGGCGAAGACGCCCACGCGAGCCCGCTACCGCTCACCGATGACACTGCTCGGGGACGGTGCGGCCGCGGTGCTGCTGACGACGTCGGGGACTGGGCGATACGAACTCGTCGACCAGATCGTCCGCAGCGACGGGAAGTACTCCGACCTGTTCCGCATCGACTACCGGAACGTGCGCGAGGCCGACTGGACCGAGGAATGCACGGACGAGCCGACGTACTCGTTCCGGCTGGCCGTCGAGAGCCGGAAACGCTTCACCGACATCAATGGTGCGCTTCTCGGACGCAACGGTGTGGAACACGACAGGGTAGGGACTTATCTGATGCAGAACCTTTCGGCCGGTGCGTTCGCGTTCTGGCAGGAAGCCCTCGATGTGCCCATCGACCCGGTGTGCCGCGCGAACCTGGCCCGGTTCGGCCACCTCGGATCCGTCGACGTCGCACTCAACCTGGAAACCGCGGCTACGTCGCAGCGGCCGGGGGACTATGCCGTACTCATGAACAGCAGTCCTGTCGCGGCGTGGAGTAGCGCACTCCTGCGGCGACTGCCGGATCCGACCGGGAACGGGAAGTAAGCGCAATGGAGCAGGCCGTCAAATGCGTGGTCTGGGACCTCGACGACACCATCTGGGACGGGGTGGTGCTCGAGCAGGATGTCCCGGTGCCGAAGGCCGAAGTGCTGCGCACGATCGACGTGCTCGACCGCCGCGGCATTCTGCACGCCATCGCGAGCCGCGGAGAGTTCGAACCCGCTGTCGCTCATCTGCGCGCCCATGGCCTCGAGGAACTGTTCTGCGCAGTCGACGTCAGCTGGGGGCCGAAATCCGGTGCAGTCCGGCGGATAGCGGACACGCTGAATATCGGCCTCGACACGGTGGCCTTCGTCGACAACGATCCGGTCGAGCGCGCCGAAGTCGCCGGGGCGTTGCCGTCGGTGCGGTGTTATCCGGCCGAGAGTATCGCTTCCTTCCCCGATCTGCCCGAGCTGACTCCGGAGTCGATCACGGCCGAGGCAGCGGGGCGCCGCGCGCTGTACCGCGCCGAGCGGATCCGGCAGAGCAGTGAGGAGGTTTTCGCGGGGTCGAGCGCCGAGTTCCTCGCCTCGCTGGGTTTGGTGATGACCGTGCACACGGCAGAGGACGAGGACCTGGCACGGGCACACGAACTGACCGTGCGTTCACATCAACTCAACACCACCGGTCGCACCTTCGGCATCGACGAACTCCGCCGACTGTGCCGTTCGGATCGCCACGAGGTGCTCGTGGCTGCCCTGGCGGACCGTTTCGGTGAATACGGAACCATCGGACTCGCGGTGTCGGAGTTTCGTGGAGACGACTCGGTGCTCCAGTTGCTGTTGATGTCGTGCCGCGTGATGTCCCGCGGAGTGGGCGCGGCCCTGATTCAGCATGTCGTCGACCGGGCGCGGGCGCGCGGACAGCAGCCCTGTGCGGAATTCGTGGCCACCGAGGTCAACCGCGTGATGCTTGTGACCCTGCGTTTCGGTGGGTTCGAGGTCGCCGCGACGGACCACGATCGGTTGCTGTTGCGGCACAACGGCATTGCTCACGGTGGACCGCACACCGATCACGTCCGCATCGTGAGCGCGGTGCCATGAGCGCTTGGTGTCCGGGTGACGAGGTGATCGCGGGGATCCTCGAGCAATGCTCACGGGTTCCCGGGCGGATCGCGATAGCGGTGGGGGAGCGAGCCCTGACCTATGCCGAGCTCGATTCGGCGAGTGCGGAACTCGCCGCCGAGCTGGTGTCGACCGGCGTGCGGCCGGGCCGGGTGGTTCTGATCTACCGGAAACAGAGCACCGACACGATGGTGGCGATGATCGCCGCCCTGCGGGCGGGCGCCGCCTGGTGCGTCATAGAACCTGGCCACCCGGCGATGCAACTTCGCGCCTTGCTGTCGGACGTCGACTGCGGGGCCATCGTGTTCGACTCCTCGGACCCGGCCACCTCCACGGAGGGTGTCGGTGCCCTCGCCCGTGAAGCCGGTGCCGGCGTGCCTGCATTGATCGACCGGCACGGGGAATTACCGCCGCGGTCACGTGCGATCGGCCTTCCCGAACGCGTCCCCGCAGGCGCACCCGCCTATGTGATCACTACCTCGGGAACGACCGGTGTTCCCAAAGCCGTCGTGGTCACCCGTGCCAATCTGGCGAGCATGGTCGCGGGGCGGAACTACGACTACGACGAGTCCGATCTGGTCACGTTCTCCGCGTTTCGTCTGACGTGGGACGGCGCCCTGCTGAAGACCATCTGGGCGCTCTGCACCGGCGGCACCAGCGTGCTCCCCGACGCGGGCGGTATGCGCAATGCCGAGGCCGTCGCAGCGCTCGCAGGGAAGTGGCGGGCCACCCATCTGGCCGCGACACCGTCGTTCTACCGCCTGTTGCTGCCGCACCTCGCTCCGCTGCGCTCGCACCTGCAGTGGGTGACCCTGGCCGGCGAGGCGCTTCCCACGACACTCGTCGAACGGCACCGCGCCGTGCTGCCTGGCGTGCCGCTGGGCAACGAGTACGGGCCCACCGAGACCACCGTCAGCTGCATCGCGCACCGGGTGCGTGAGCTGCCCGCGTCGATCGCCCCGATCGGCAGGCCGCTGGGTGCGACGACGGCGCACATCCTCGACGCGAAGCTCGTTCCTGTGCCGCCGGGAACGGTGGGGGATCTCTACCTCGGTGGTCCCCAGATCGCGGCGGGATACGCGCATCGCCCGGCGGGCACCGCAGCCAGATTCGTGGCCGACCCGTTCGCCACAAATCCAGGTTCCCGGATGTACCACGCGGGTGACCTCGCACGCGTCGATGTCCACGGCGACATCGAATTCTGCGGACGGGTCGACGGTCAGGTGAAGGTGCGGGGAGCGAGGGTCGAGCGGCACGCGGTGGAGTCGGTGCTCGAGAGTCACCCGGCGATCCGTCAGGCGGTGGTGCTCGCGACCGTGGACGAGTACGGCGACACCGCCCTCACCGCCTTCTGGGTTCCTGCCCCGGCGGCGACGATCCTGCCCACCACCCGCGACCTGATCGCGCATTGCACCGAGCGTCTCGTCGCGCAGGCGGTGCCCGCCCATTTCGTGGCGCTCGGCGCCCTTCCCCTCGCGGCGAGCAGCAAGGTCGACGAAGCGGCGCTGCGGACATTGCTGGAAAGCCCGAGATGAACGGCGGTGGCGGCGGTTGACAGTGTGCTGGATTGGAGGCAGTCTCGATCTTCTCGGGGATTTCGTTGCGTGGTCAGGGTGAGGGCAGGTAGTCCGTCACCGTGGTTGGTTGCTCCCGGATGCGAAGGCGATGGGAGCCTTGGCTGGGATGCGATTGCGATGGAGCGACGAGCAGCGAGGGGGTCGGCCGGCGAACCCGCTTGTGTCGCCGACACTCCCGCCCGTTTCCCCGCTTCACCAGCCTCACCGTTTCCACTGTCCGCCGCGCAGTACGAGGCCTGGCTGGCGCAGCAGCTCGCACCGGACGTGCCGTTGTGCATCGCGCAGTATGTGGAGTTGCACGGAACGCTGGACGTCGATCTTCTCATGTCTGCCACGGTGGCCGCCGCCGACGAGTTCGGGTCGCCGTTCCTGCGTCTGATCGAAGTCGAGGGCCGCCCGTTCCAGCTGGTCGACCCTTCGACGGACCGATCCATCGGGCTGGTCGACTTCCGCGGAGAGGTCGACCCGGAAGACGCGGCTCGCCGGTGGATGCGGGCGGACTGCGCCACGCCGATCGACCTGACCCACGACCGCCTCGTCGAATCCTCGATTCTGCGGGTCGGCGACGAGCACTACCTGTGGTACAGCAAGATTCATCACGTGGCGCTGGACGGCTACGGCGCAATGACGATGCTCAACCGGATCGCGGTCCGATACAGTGCCGCGACTGCGAACCGGGAGCCGCCACCGAATGAGGCTGTCGATCCCCGGTACCTCCTCGACGTGGACGAGCAGTACCGATCATCGAGCCGCTTCGCCGCGGACCGCCAGTTCTGGGCCGAGCGGATCGCCGGGCTCGGTCCTGCACCGAGCCTGGCTCGCAGGGCCGCACCCGCGGTGGTCGACAGCACCGACATCGCGGGACCGCTGCCCGAGGCGGCCGAGCGTGCGCTGCGCGAGACCGGGCAGCACGGCACGGCGAAAATCATCGCCGGGTTCGCCTGCTACCTCGCACGCATGACAGGACGCCGGAACGTGCTGGTCACTATCCCGGTGTCGGCGCGAACGACAGCGGTTCTGCGACGTTCGGGCGGCATGGTGGCCGGTATCGTGCCGCTGCCGGTGGAGATCCGGCCCGAAGACACGGTGGGCGAGCTGGTCGAACGAGTCCGGCTCGACTTGCTCGGTGCCCTGCGACACCAGCGTTTCGGGCTCGGGGACATTCGCCGCGACGCCGGGGCGGGCGCCGCCGACACGCTGTCCGGGCCGATGGTCAACGTGATGCTCTTCCACCAGGAGCTGAGGCTCGGCTCCCTCGTGGGCGGATACCACATCGTCACGTCCGGGCCGGTGGATGATCTGCTCGTCGACGTATACCAGAGCGGTGCGCCGGTGAAGACCTTCGTCCACTTCCTGGCGAACCCGAACCGGTACGACGCCGAGGAGGTCGGTGCCCACCACCGCCGGTTCGTGGAACTGCTCGACGAGTTCCTCCGGGCGGACGCGGACGCCGCGATCAGCACCGTCCACGAAGACACAGCCAGATTGGATTTCTGGACGCGGACGCTGGCGGATGCGCCGCCGCTGATCGAGCTGCCTGCCGACCGGCCCCGGCCACCCCGGACGTCCGGGCGCAGCGCCGCCGTGGAGGTGGCGATCGGCGCAGCTCTGCAGCATCGGCTGACGACGTTCGCGGCCGAGTACCGCACCGACGTGTTCACGGTGGTCCACGCTGCGCTCGCACTGCTGCTGTCGCGGGTAGCGCGGACCGCGGACGTGGTCGTCGGAACGGCGGTGGACGCGGAGGTACTGGTGTCGCGGACCCGGCTGCGCGGCAGCGAACCGTTCACGGAGGTGGTCGAGAGGGTGCGGGACGCGGCACGAGAGGCGGCCGCTCACCGCGGCGTGTCGTGGGAGCAGATCGTGGACGCGCTCGACCCGCCGCGGTCCCGAGCGCATGCGCCACTGTTCCAAGTGCTGCTCGACTACGGAGACCGAGGCCGGGACCTCGGCGATCTCGACCTGGTGGTGACCGTGGACCACGAACAGGTTCGGTTCACCTATGCCGCAGATCTTTTCGACGACGGCACAGTCTCGGGCTTCGGTCATCGGCTGCTCCGAGTCGCGGAGGCCGCCCTCGACGACCCGTCCGTCCCGGTCGGCGACATCGATCTGCTCGCGCCGGCCGAGCACACGCTTCTCCTCGAGTGGTCGACGCGCCCCACGTCGCCCCCACGTCGGACGCTGACCGAGCTGTTCGCAGTGCGGGCCGCAGGCACACCTGATGCCACCGCGGTCGTGGCGGGCGGCGAACGGCTCACGTACGGCCGGTTGGACGCCCGGTCCAATCGTCTTGCGCGGCAGCTTCTGTCGCGGGGGGCGGGTCCGCAATCCCTGGTCGCGGTCGCGGCACCGCGGTCGGCCGCGCTGGTGGTCGCGCTGGTCGCCGTCGTCAAGGCCGGTGCGGCGTATCTCCCGATCGACGTCGATCACCCCGGTGAGCGGTCGGCGCTCGTGCTCGACGACGCCCGACCGGTGTGTCTTCTCGCCACCCAGGACACCGCAGCGGCACTGGCGCCGTCGAATATCCCTGTCTTCCTGCTCGATTCGGAGGAAGGCGAGCTCGACGCCGTTTCAGCGCTGCCGGTGACGGACGCCGAGCGGGCGCCGATCAACCCGGATTCGCTGGCGTACGTGGTCTACACGTCGGGATCGACGGGGAGGCCGAAGGGCGTGGCAGTGACGCACGGAAACGTGGTGGCCCTCTTCGCGAGCGCCGAGCAGCTGTTTCGGTTCGACGACACCGACGTCTGGACGATGTTCCACTCACCGGCGTTCGACTTCTCCGTCTGGGAGCTGTGGGGCGCTCTGCTCCACGGGGCGACGCTCGTGGTCGCCGACTTCGACGCCACCCGTTCGCCGGCACAGTTCCTCGAAGTGCTGCGCCGAGAACGGGTGACGGTGCTGAGCCAGACGCCCACAGCGTTCGCCCAGCTGATCGAGGCGGAAGCCACGAACGAAGACGCCGAACCACTCCCGCTGCGATACGTCGTGCTCGGCGGTGAAGCTCTCGACCTCGGGCAGCTCGCGCGCTGGTACTCGCGGCACGACGACAACGCGCCCGTACTCGTCAACATGTACGGCATCACCGAGACGACGGTGCATGTCAGTCACCTTGCCCTCGACCCGGAGTTCGCAGCCGCCGCATGGACGAGTGTGATCGGGCGGGCCATTCCGGGTTTCCGCGTATCGGTGCTCGACCCACGACTCCATCCTGTGCCGGTGGGCGTAGCCGGCGAACTGTACGTTTCGGGACCGCAAGTGGCGCGCGGCTATCTGGGCCGCGCCGGGCTCACGGCATCCCGATTCGTCGCGGACACGTCCGGGTCGCGCATGTACCGGACCGGTGACGTGGTGCGGTGGCGCCGGGACGGACATCTCGAGTACCTCGGGCGTGACGATCAGCAGGTCGAGATCCGCGGATTCCGTGTGGAGCTCGGCGAGGTGGAGTCGGTGCTGGGCCGCTGCGACGGGGTGGCGCAGGCGGTGGTGACGCTGCTCCGGAACGAGGTGACCGGCCCGACCCTTGCCGCATACGTGGTACCCGGACCAGGGGCGCTCATCGACCCGGGGGCCGTCCGCGAGGCAGCGGGATCCGCTCTTCCCTCGTACATGGTTCCCGGGTCGGTGACCGTTCTCACCCAACTGCCGCTCACCGTCAACGGCAAGGTCGACCGGGCGGCCCTCCCGTCTCCGATAGCGCAGGCCCGTGCCGACTTCGTCGCACCGGGCTCTGCCGTCGAGGAGGCGCTGGCGGCTGTCTTCGCGGAGTTGCTGAACGTGCCGTCCGTCGGTGTCGACGACGACTTCTTCGGACTGGGCGGCAACTCGCTGATCGCCGCCAGGGCCGCGGCCCGAATCCAGACCGAGCTCGGTGCGGGTGTGGGCGTGCGCGACCTCTTCGAGGCCCCGACGATCCGGTTGCTGGCCACTCGTGTGGGTGAGGCCGCGACGACGACGCGGCCACCGCTGGTCCCGACGGATCGCTCCTCACCGGTGCCGGTGTCCCTCGCGCAAACGCGGATGTGGTTTCTCGACCAGTTCGACACGACGTCGCCCGCCTACAACATTGCGGCGGCCTTCCGATTGCGCGGGCCTCTCGACGCCGCCGCGCTGGAGGCTGCAGTGACCGATGTGGTGGACCGTCACGAAATTCTCCGGACCGTGTTCCCACTGGCCGGAGACACCCCCGTGCAGTCGGTGCTCCCGGTGAGGGACGCCCTGCGGGAACTCCGCGCGGTGGCGGTGACAGGAGAAAGCGAACTGCGCCAAAGAATCTCGTCGGCCTTGGCGGCAGGCTTCGATCTCACGACGCAGGTGCCCTTGCGGGCGGAACTGTTCGAAGTCGGGCCCAGCGAGCACGTCTTCGCTCTCGTGGTGCACCACATCGCGGCGGACGCGCTGTCCCTGGGCCCACTCGCCCGGGATGTGACGGCGGCCTACGCGGCTCGGGTGGCCGGCCACGCGCCGCGGTGGGAACCGCTGCCCGTGCATTACGGCGACTACAGCAGGTGGCAACGGGCGCTGCTCGGATCGGAGGACGACCCCGACTCCCTGATGTCCCGGCAACTCGCATACTGGCGTTCCATGCTCGCCGATGCGCCGATCGTGGCGGACCTGCCGCTCGATCGTCCTCGTCCGGAAGTGCGGTCACTCGCCGGGGCGGGCGTGTCGTTCACCGTCGACGCACACCCGCACGAGCGGCTGCGGGACCTCGCGCGAGAACACGAGGTGACGGTGTTCATGGTGTCGCACGCGGTGTTCGCGGTACTACTCGGGAACCTGACCGGCACGAGTGACGTGGTGATCGGGTCGCCGGTCGCCGGTCGCAGCGAAACGGTCCTCGACGACCTGGTCGGGATGTTCGTCAACACTCTCGCGCTCCGGACCCCGGTTCCCGGCTCCGGCTCCTTCGCGGACCTGCTCCACACCGTCCGGGACCGTGATCTGGAGGCGTTCGCGCACGCCGACGTGCCCTTCGAGCGGGTGGTCGAGGCGCTCGACCTACCGCGCACCACGTCACACGCGCCGTTGTTCCAGGTGTTGTTCGAGTTCCAGGACGTCGAACGGCCGACGCCGGCCCTACCGGGTCTCACGGTGGAAGAGATCGATCTCGGCGTGTCCGTGTCGACCTTCGACCTGCAACTGACGTTGATCGAACAGTTCGCCGAGGACGGCTCCCCGGCGGGAATGAGTGGTGGCTTCACCTACGCCACGGATATCTTCGACGCTGCGACCGTGCACGCGTTCGCCGAACGGTTCGTGCGTCTGCTCGACGCGATCGTGGCATCGCCCGACGTTCTCCTGGCGCGCATCGATGTGCTCACACCCGACGAGCGGGGGGCGCTGGTTCCGGTCGGCGGACACCCTGCCGAAGCGCCCCGGTTGCTGCCGGACATTCTCTCTGCTGCGGCGCAACGCGATCCGCATGCCGTCGCGTTGTCCTACGGCAACGCGGTGATGTCGTATCGCGAACTCGACGACTGGTCGAACCGGCTGGCCTGGGTGCTGATCGATCGCGGAATCGGCCCGGAAGACCAGGTCGCGATCGGCCTCGTCCGGTCGGTGGAGTTGGTGGTGTCGGTGTGGGCGGTGGCGAAGTCGGGGGCATCCTTCGTACCGGTCGATCCGAGTCTGCCGCAGGCGAGGATCGCCGACATCCTCGCCGATTCCGGCGCGGTCGTCGGTTTGACGGTCGCCGAACAGCGCGACCGGATGCCCGACGGTGTGGAGTGGCTACACCTCGACTACCCCGGTCCGTCGCGGCGGTGGCGGTCCCATCCCATCACCGACGGCGACCGGGTCACCGCGCTGCGACCGGAACATCCCGCCTATCTGATGTACACGTCCGGGTCGACCGGAACGCCCAAGGGTGTGGTGATCACCCACACCGGGCTGCAGAATCTCACCGTCGAGCAGCACATCCGGTATGTCACGACCGCCGCGTCCCGGGTGCTCAATCTTGCGGCGCCCGGATTCGACGCGTCGATGCTGGAGTACCTCATGGCCTTCGGTGCGGGCGCCCGACTGGTGATCGCGGCCTCCCAGGTGTACGGCGGCGACGCGCTGACGGATCTGCTGGCCTCTGAGCGCATCACGCATGCCTTCGTGACCCCCGCCGTGCTCGCCACGGTCGATCCGCGCGGCCTGCACCTCCTCCGCACCCTTGTCGTCGGCGGGGAACGCTGTCCACCGGAGTTGCTCGACCGCTGGGCATCCGGGCGCACCCTGCTCGTCGCCTACGGGCCCACGGAGACGACGGTGGTGTCCAACATCGGGGCCCCGATGGCGCCCGGCGACCCCGTGCGGATCGGGCGTCCGATCCGCGGCATCCGCGAACTCCTCCTCGACGAGTGGCTGCGCCCGGTTCCCGTCGGAGTGGTCGGTGAGCTGTACATGCTGGGGGATGGGTTGGCGCGCGGTTATCACCGGAAGCCCGGTTCGACCGCCGCCTCGTTCGTGGCCAACCCGTTCGACCGCGCGGGCTCGCGGATGTACCGTACCGGCGACCTCATGCGGTGGACACCCGACGGTCTACTGAAGTATGTGGGCCGCAATGATTTTCAGGTGAAGTTGCGTGGACAGCGGGTGGAGCCGGGAGAAGTCGAGGCGGTGCTCACCCGCTGCCCCGGGGTCGCGCAGGCGGTGGTCACGGTTCGCCGCACCCCGGCCGGGCAGGCGGTGCTCGCCGGCTACGTCACGGCGGACGAGCATGTGGATCTCGACAGCACTGAAGTCCTGCTCTTCGCCGGATCCGTCCTTGCGCCGTTCATGGTGCCGGCCACGGTGACCGTCCTGGATCGAATGCCGCTCGGCCCGAACGGAAAGGTCGACAGGCGGGCACTCCCGGATCCCGAGCTCGCCCCGCGTGTCTTCCGGGCACCCACCACGCCGTTCGAGTCGATGATTGCCGGCATCTTCGCGGAATTGCTCCGAAGCGGTGCCGTAGGCGCCGACGACGACTTCTTCGCGTCGGGTGGCAACTCCCTGACAGCGACACAGGTCGTCGCGCGGATCAACGCCGCACTGGGCGCGAGCATCGGGGTGCGCGACGTGTTCGAGGCCCCCACAGTGCGGGCCCTGGCTGGACGGATCGAGGGCAGAGGCGCTGCCGACCGGCCCAGATTGACGGCGGTGCAACGGCCGGACCCGCTCCCGCTGTCGTGGGCGCAACACCGGATGTGGTTACTCAACCAAATCGACACCTCCTCGCCCGCCTACAACATCGCGATGATGGTGCGGCTCTCGGGAACACTCGACGTGGACGCGCTCGCCGCCGCACTCACGGATGTGGTGATCCGGCACGAGACGCTGCGCACGCGGTATCCCCACGGGGTCGCGGGGCCCACCCAGGTGATCATCGACGCTCACGACGTCGCGGGGCTCACGGTGGTGACCACGGGAGAGGCACCCCTGTCAGAGTTGGTGTCGACAGGGTTCGACGTGGCCGCCGAAGTCCCGATGCGGGCGCGACTGTTCGAATACGGCGAACGGGACCACCTGCTCGTCGTCGTGGTGCACCACATTGCCGCGGACGGGTTCTCGATGGTCCCGCTGGCGCGGGATGTTCTCACGGCGTACACCGCCCGAGCCGCGGGCCGCGCGCCGGGGTGGGACCCGCTGCCGGTCCAGTACGCCGACTACACCGTGTGGCAGCGCCAACTTCTGGGTTCGGAGGACGACGCCGACTCCCTGATGTCCCGGCAACTGGACTATTGGCGAGCCGTCCTCGCCGATGCGCCGGTGGTAACCGAGCTACCCGCGGATCGGGAACGGCCGCCGCATCGATCCGGTGCCGGCGACCGTTGGACGTTCACCATCGACGAGGACATGCACAGGGATGTCGTAGCGCTCGCACGGTCGCGGCACTGCACCGTTTTCATGGTGGTGCACGCGGCGTTCGCGCTACTGCTGTCCAGGTCGGGGGGCACCCGCGACATCGTGATCGGATCACCCGTCGCCGGACGCGGAGAGGCGGACCTCGACGACGTCGTCGGAATGTTCGTCAACACCCTCGTCCTCCGGACCGAGGTCTCGGGAACGTTCGCCGATCTCCTGGGGCGGGTCCGCGACACCGACCTCGCTGCATACACCCACGCCGACGTGCCGTTCGAGAGAGTGGTGGAGGCATTGAATCCGCCGCGCTCGCAGTCGCATTCGCCGCTGTTCCAGGTGCTGCTCGAATTCCGGAACACCCAGTACCCCGCGCTTCCGCTCCCACACCTCGATGTCGAGGTGCTCGAACCCGAAGTCACGGTGTCCCTGTTCGACCTGCAACTGACCCTTCGTGAACGCCACGACGAGTCCGGGTCGCCGACCGGGATGACCGCTGCCTTCACCTACGCCACCGACCTGTTCGACGAGCAGACCATCCACACCCTCGCCGACCGGTTCACCAGAATCCTCTCGGTCGCAGTCGCGGAGCCGGGTATCGCCGTCGACGAGATCGATCTCCTCGGTCCCGCCGACCGGCGGCATCTCCGCGAACACAGCTTGACGGCAGGCACTTTCGTTCTCGATTCCTACCTGCATCTGGTACCCGAGGGGGCGACGGGCGCGGTGTACCTGGCCGAGTCCGCGGCGGACGACCTGTCACCGCGGGAGGCGGCCACCACTGTCGTCGCCAATCCGTTCGGCGCCCCCGGATCCCGCATGGTCCGCACCGGCCGGCTCGCTCGGTGGACACGGTCAGGACGCCTCGTCGGCGTCGACGGCTCCCCGCTTCACTCGATTCCGGACATCATGAAGACTCACCCCGCAATCCGCGAGGCGGTCGCGCTGACGACGGCGGCGGGAATCACGCTGTTCTGGGTTCCGGCGGCAACTGCGGCGGTTCTGCCGACGCCCGAGGATCTGCGCGCATTCGGTGCCCAGCGCCTCGAATCCCGACTCGTGCCCGCGCAGTTCTTCGCGCTCGGTGCGGTGCCGCGCAGCCCCGACGGCGAGGTCGACGAGGATGCGTTGCGTGCACTGATTCCGGAAGCGCAGGCACCCGACCGCGCGTCACGACAACGGTGGACCGAGGTGCAGCGCGCCGTCGCCGAGGAGTGGGCGGCAGTGCTGGGGCATGAAGATTTCTCGCGCGAGGACGGGTTCTTCGACGTCGGCGGCAATTCTGTCCGTGTCGTGGAACTTGCGCGGCGGTTCGAGGACCGGTGGCCGGGCGCCCTCCGGGTGGGCCGGCTGTTCGACGTCGTCACGGTCGCCGCGCAGGCCGAGGTGATCTCGCACTCTGCCGAGGTAACACAGGTCCGCGCGCCCGCTACCTACGAATTCTGACCGAACTTCTGACCAACTCCGGGAGGCAACCGTGACCCAGCGACAACCGGGCGACGACGACGCCGTCGTCGTGGTGGGCATCGCCGCGCGCTACCCCGAGGCCGACGACCTGGCGGAGTTCCGCGCGAACCTCGCGGCCGGCCGGGATTCGGTGCGTCCGCTGTCCCGGTCGCGGGCCGAGGCCACCGGACTGGGTCCGCCCTCGGACTACCAGCCGATGGGGTTCGTCGAGGACATCGCCACTTTCGACTACTCGTTCTTCACGCTGTCGAAGCGGGAGGCGTCGCTGATCGACCCGCAGCAACGTCTGGCGCTGGTCCTGGCGTATCGAGCGATCGAGGAGGCCGGCTATTCGGTGACCGACTTCCGGGACAGTGCGACAGCGGTGATCTTCAGCGCCGCGACGTCCACGTACCCGGCGATGTGGGCGGAACCGGGCGTCCTGAGCACCCTGGGCAACGTTCCGTTCGCGGTGCCCGCCCGCATCGCGTACCAACTCGGGCTCACCGGTCCCTGTTATGCCGTCGACTCGGGTTGCAACGGTTCGCTGATCGCGGTGCACCACGCCTGCCGGGAGTTGCGCTCGGGAGACGCCGATTTCGTGCTCGCGGGCGGTGTCAGTCTGCGGGTGAACGGCATTCGCGCCGATCTGGCCGAGGGCTCGGCCGAGCTGATGTCGCCCGGCGGACGATGCCGGGCATTCGATGCGAGCGCGGACGGTACTGCCGTCGGCGAGGGTGGTGCGGCGCTGCTCCTCACCACGATGGGGCGCGCGCGTGCCGACCGTGTACCGGTGCACGCGGTGATCCGCGGCACCGCAACGGTGTCGAGCGGTCATTCGTCCGCGACCATCAGTTCACCGAGCGCTCGGGCGCAGGTGGCCGTGATCGAGCGGGCCTGGCGCAACGCGGGGCTCGCACCGAGCGATGCCGGGTATCTCGAAGCGCACGGTTCGGGAACACCGCTGGGCGATGCCGTGGAACTGGAAGGAATCGCCACTGCATTCGAGGGCAGGTCGGGTGTTCTGCCGATCGGTTCGGTGAAGACCAACATCGGCCATCTCGACCACGCAGCGGGAGTGTCGGGCCTGGTGAAGGCGATCCTTGCCGTCGAGCACGGTGAGCTGTACCCGTCGCTGCATTTCGACAGGCCCACCGGCGGAGTAGATTTCGCCGGCAGCGGGATCGAGGTGGTCACCGAGGCCAGGACCTGGAGCGAGGAGGGCAGTCCTCGACGGGCCGGAGTCAGCTCGTTCAGTCTGGGCGGTATCAACGCGCACTGCGTGGTGGAGCAGCCACCCCGGCAGGACACCGCGCCCCGCGCCGAAAACACCGCGCCGCGCGCCGAGGACACTGTGCCGCGCGCCGAGGACACTGTGCCGCGCGCCGAGGCCACTGTTCGGCTCGTGGGTGTGTCGGCGAAAAGCGCAGCGGCGCTGGCCACTCTGTGTGACGATCTGGCGTCGGCGGTGCGCGGGTATCAGCTCGCCGACATCGTCTACACCCTCAATCAGGGGCGGCCGCATCACGAGTATCGGGTGGCGGTGCAGGCGCGCACTGTCGACGAACTTGCGAAGGCACTCGCCGCGCAGCCTGCGGACCTCGAGGGTCGGAGCGAGAGTGCGCCGACCCGGCGGGCACCGTCCGTGGCGCTGCTGCTGTCACCGGACCCGATGCCCGCCGCACTCCGTGGCCGTTCCCTTCCGCCGGAACTGCCGGCCGCGGGTGACGAGGCGGACCTTCTCGCCGGCCAGATCGCCGTTCACCGGGAATTGCGGAACGCTGGGATATCCGTGGTGGCCGTCCTCAGTGGTGGTGTGTCGCGCTATGCGGCGAGGTATCTGCTCGGCACGTTGTCGGAGGTCACCGCCTCGGAGATCGCGGCGGCCGCCACCGACCCTGCGATCGACATGGGACGCTTCGTCGCCGTCGCGAAAGGAATGCTCGCCGACGGACCCGTCGTGTTCGTGGAGCCGAGCCCGGACGGGCGGCTCGGACGGTTGCTCGCGGACGCGCTCGGTGACCGAGCGGATGCAGAGATCCTGCGCGTACCGGACACCTCAGGGGCCATCACCCATTTGCTGGCGGGATTGTACGAGCGCGGAGTCGACCTCGACTGGGCTGCCGTCGGTCCGGTTGACGAGACTGCTCGGCGGGTGCGGTTGCCCGGGCACCCCATGCTGGGCTCCCGGTGCTGGTACGACCTCCCCGGCCGGCCGGAGTGGGGTCGAACCCCCGAAGTCGTCGCGCCGGAACCGAATCCGGAACCGGCGCCCCTCGCCACGGTGGACAGCCTCGACTGGCTGCAGACGACACTGCGCGGCCTTCTGCACAGCGAGACGGCGGTTGCCGCAGACGACGACTACTTCGAACTCGGCGGCAACTCGCTGATCGCGATGCAACTCGTCGACAAGGTGGCCGAGCAGTACGGGGTCAGACCCAAGTTGATCGACCTCTACGAGCGGCCGAAGGTCGCAGATTTCGCGGAGCTGCTCGCGGCGGGCACGTCCGCAGCCGGAGGGCTGCCCCCGATCACACCGCGCGGCCGGCATGTGATGTCATTCGGCCAGGTGCGCATGTGGTTCCACCACCAACTCGACGCCACCACGACGATCTACAACCTGCCGATGGTCAGCGACCTGCACGGACCGATCGATGAATCGGCCGTCCGCGGAATGTGGGACGACCTCGCCGCACGGCACCAGGTACTGCTGTCCAACTACGTCAACGTCGACGGAGAGCCGCAACTGCGTATTCGCCCATCGCTGGGCGACTTCTTCCGGACCGCCGACGTGTCGAACGAGCCGGACCCTGTGGCTGCGGCGCGGGCACTCGTGCACGAAGCGGCGGTCGCACCGTTCGACCTGGCCAACGACCCGTTGGTGCGTGCTCTCCTCGTCCGGATCGGCCCGGACGAACACGTCCTGCAGGTGACCACCCACCACTCCGTCAACGACGGTGGATCACCGCGAATATTCGAACGCGAACTCCCCGCGCTGTACGCCGCACGCCGGACCGGTCGCCCCGCGGATCTCCCGCCACTGTCCATCCAGTACTGGGACTACGCGCTGTGGCAGCGAGAACTGATTGCGAGCGCCGCACTCGTGCCGGAACTCGACTACTGGCGGCAGGTACTCGCCGATGTCCCGCTGCTGCGGCTTCCCACCGACTTTCCTCGACCGGAACGGAAGAACTTCACCGGCGCATTCCACACCTTCACCATTTCGGCCGAACAGACAGCACGCCTACGAGCCGTGGCCCGGCGTGAGTCGGTGTCATTGTTCGTGGTACTCCTCTCCGCGTTCTTCCTACTCATGGCAAGTCGGAGTCGCCAGCGGGACATCGTCGTCGGGACTCCGACGACGGGGCGCAACCGGCCCGAACTCGCCGGCATGATCGGGTACTTCAACAGCACTGTGGCGTTGCGCGCCGACCTGTCCGGCGAACCGAGCCTGACGGAACTGTTCGGCCGGGTGCGCGACGTCGTGCTGGGCGCCCTCGAACATCAGGAGATTCCGTTCGACCGGGTCGTGACGACACTCACCGGTGACCGAGACACGAGCCGTACCCCGCTCTTCGACGTCTGCCATGTCCACCAGGAACTGCCCGCGTTGCAGTCGCAACAGGGGCTCACCGAGACGCTGTTCGATCAGGAGGATCCCGCGGCCATCGCTTTCGGCGGGGTGCCCTCCGGTACAGCGAAGTTCGACCTCACCCTCGTCACCACGGAGCGCGGCGGCGAAGACGACATGGCCGCCGGGCTCGAGTTCAGCACGGAACTCTTCACCGAGCAGACCGCCGCCGCGCTGTGCGGCGAATACGTTGCCATCCTGGCGGGCATCGTCGATTCTGCGGCAGTGCAGCCGATCTCAGCGTTGCTTCCCGACTCGTCCGACGAGTTCGCGTCGCGCGATTTGCCGATCGCACCCCCGGTGATACCGGCCGACCGGCCGCGGCCGACATCGAACGGCGCGGAACCGCTTCGGTACTCGGTCGCTCGGGTGACCGCGATGCTCGACGACGCCCCGGGTTTCGCCGAGCTACTCGCCGCGTGGATCACCCTGCTCGCGTGGTACACCGCTCAGGACGAGGTGGTCGTCGGCACCGCCGCGGCCCCCGGGGGTCCGCCGCGGCTCGTCGGTGTGGACCTGTCGGGTGAACCGTCGTTCCTCGAACTGGTGTCGACGGTCCGCCGGGAGCTGTCCTCCGAGAGCAGCATGCGCGATTCCGCAGCAGTACACTTTCCGGTCCGCTGCGACGGAGAACGCGCCCCGAGTAACGACCGTGCCGACGCATCGTCCGCCGAACTGGCGTTGGCGTGGTCCCGCGGGCAGGGCCCGAATCTCACCCTCGAACTCGACTACGCGGTGGAACTGTTCGACCGAAGCACGGCAACCGCGATGCTCGCCGACCTCCGTCAGCTCATCAGGGGGCTGGTGACGCATCCCGACCTGCCGGCCCAGGAGGTGGCGATGGAGTACGTGCATCAAGACGACACCGGTCTCTCCTCGGAGGCGGCGCGATGAGCATCGGTGTGGTGGGCGCGGGCACCATGGGCGTCGGAGTCGCCGAGTGCTGTGCGCGCTCCGGCCACGACGTGATCGTCGTCGAGTCGGATCCGCACGCCGTCGAAGTCGCGCGCAAGCGCATGAGCGACTCGCTGCGGCTCGCGATACTCCTCGGCCGCAGCGCGGGCCCGAAACCCGCCGAGGTGGCGGCGCGTGTGCGATGGACCGATCAGATGTCCGAGCTGCACGACGCCACCGTCGTCGTCGAGTGTGTTCCCGAACGGATCGACCTCAAAGAGAAGATCTTCGCCGGACTGGACCGCTGCTGCGCCGCCGATGCCGTACTCGCGTCGTGCACCTCGGGGATTCCGGTCGATCTCGTCGCCGCGTGCACCTCGAGACCGGAACAGGTTGTCGGGCTGCACTTCATGAACCCGGCGCCGCTCAAAGACACCGTAGAGGTAGTGGCCGGACCGCGAACGTCCCAGCGCACCCTGGACCGCGCGCAGGAGTTCCTCACCTCCCTGAACAAAACCGGCATCGTCGTGGGTGACGGACCCGGCTTCGTGTTGAATCGCGTGCTCATGCTGTGCATCGCGGAGGCGGCCGCCTCCGTCGACGCCGGTATCGCCGACCCGGAAACCGTCGACGCACTGTTCGAGGGCTGCCTCGGCCATCCCATGGGGCCGCTGCGGACCGCGGACCTGATCGGCCTCGACAACGTTCACGACACGATGACCACCCTCCGCGCGCTGACAGGCGACGACCACTACTGCCCGCCCGAGTCGCTCACCGCATTGGTCGATGCCGGCCACCTGGGGCGTAAGACCGGGCGGGGCTTCCATGACTACCGATGAACGACCGCCTACCGATGAAGAGCTCACTGGCAGTGTGGAACTGCCCCTGACGTACGACCAACTCGCAGTGCTCGAGACCGGACACGACGAGCCCACTTTCGCGTTGTATCTCGAACTCGACGGCCCGCTCGTCGAGGACGCATTTTCTACCGCGCTGCGGCAGGCGCTGTCCGAATGTGGTTGTCTACGCGTCACCTTCGGCGGTAGCGGTCTAGAACTCCGTCAGAGCACCGGAACCGGCCATGTGTCCGGACCGGAGGTGATCGACGCGAGCACCCC
Source organism: Rhodococcus sp. NPDC019647 (assembly GCF_044389235.1). Lineage (NCBI taxonomy): Bacteria > Bacillati > Actinomycetota > Actinomycetes > Mycobacteriales > Nocardiaceae > Rhodococcus > Rhodococcus sp. NPDC019647. The sequence continues at coordinate 123,098 of NZ_JBIRXS010000022.1, forward strand.
GGCCGACGCCGACACCCTCGTCGCGGCGTGGATCGGCCGCGAACTGGACCGGACCATGGACGTCACCACCGGCCCGCTGTACGTCCACACCCTTTTCCGGTTGCCGCACGGACGGTTCGGCTGGTTCCAGCGCTACCACCGCCTGGTCAACGACGAACCGGGCATGGCGGCGATCGTCCGGGCCACCGCCGAAACCTACGAGGCCGCCCGCACCGCGCCGCCTCGGAGAGCGAACTGGCCGTTCACGTCCCCGTCGGCACTGCTCGCCTCCGATGCCCGCTACCGGGAGAGCGCCGCGTGGCTCGATGACCGCCGCTACTGGGAGGAACTCCTCGCCGGGGTCCCGGAAGCGGAAGAACTGTTCGATCAGGTTCCCGAACAGAAGGATTCACGCTACGAAAATGTATCGGTCGGCGGTGTAGCGGCGCGACTCGCACGCCGCAGCGGCGGCGGTACGGCAGCCGTTCTACTCGCGGCTCTCGCCCTGTACCGGCAGAGCCTTACGGGCGTCGACGACGTACTGCTCGGGTTCCGGGAACATGGGACGACGATGCCGGTCAGGGTGACCCTCGCCCCCCATTTCACGTTCGATGCGGTGACGCGGCAGGTGGGCCTGCAACTGCGGAGATCCCGTCGACGGCGCTTCCTCTCCACAACCGATGCTGCCGTATTCGGGCAGGACTGGTGCCCGCTGGCGGGTGAAGTGCGGGAACCGCTCGGCGTCGAGCGGATCGGGAACTGTGCCGTCACAGTGGTGAAACGTTGGGGCGCAACGGGCGAGCGCGCATCTTTCGCCGTGGACGACCGGGATGGGACGTGGTCCGTCGAAGCACACGGTCCGGCCGATCTGCAGCGCTTCGTCCGAATGCTCACGGCCGCACTGGAGTCGCCGGATGGGTTGTTGGCGGGGGTGGAGGTGTTGAGTGCGGAGGAGTGGGGGGTGTTGGTTTTGGTGCGGGGTGGGCGGGGTGTGGGTGTTCGGGTGTTGCCGGAGATTTTGGCGGGTGGGGTGGGGGTGGATCGGGGGGCGGTGGCGGTGTCGTGTGGTGGGGTGGAGGTGTCGTATGGGGAGTTGGATGAGTTGTCGTCGCGGTGGGCGCGGGTGTTGATCGGTCGGGGTGTGGGGCCGGAGTCGGTGGTGGCGGTGGTGGTGGGGCGTTCGGTGGAGTTGGTGGTGGGGGTGTGGGCGGTGGCGAAGGCGGGTGGGGCGTTTTTGCCGGTGGATCCGGTGTTGCCGTTGGTGCGGGTGCGGGAGATGTTGGTGGATTCGGGTGTGGTGGTGGGGTTGTCGGTGTCGGGGTGTGTGGTGCCGGATGGGGTGGAGTGGTTGTGGCTCGATGATTC
>NZ_JBIRXS010000023.1:0-119838 GCF_044389235.1 Rhodococcus sp. NPDC019647
GAAGAACGCCGGATCATCCAACAGCGCATCCACTCGCTCGAGCTCCGCGGGCAGCCGCAGCAACTCCTGCGGCAGCACCGACTCGAACAACGACGCCTGATCGCCTACGGTACGGAACACGATGGCCTCAATCCCTTCTAGCCCAAGGGTTGAGGCCATTGTCCCGTTTCAGGACTGGCTGATCACGCACCGCCACACCCCGACTTTTTCAGGTCGAAGTAGCTAGCCAAGTCGTCCATGGTCGATGCAAATCGCGGGTTCGGCGTTTCGATATCGGAACGCTTGCCGACATGGGAAGTTCCGAAACTATCCCGATAGTCGCTCGGCGACATGGACAGAGAAGCTTTGAACTCGCGACCGAAATGGCTGGCGTCGTAATATCCCCAACGGTGGGCGATAGACCCGATCGGGAGACTGGTGGCGACGACATCGCGGCGGGCACCGGCGAGTCTCTGCATACGAACGACCGATCCGACTGTGTCTCCCGTCAGGGAGAAGGCTCGATGCACCGTACGGCTCGAGACATTGAATGCCTTGGCCATGTCGACCACGCGGATCGGGCCACCGCGTAGGTGTTCCTTGATCCACCCCTCGAGCTGTGACCGCAGGGCCGGAAGCAGGGCCGGTCCGTCGTACGCCGCGCAGGTGTTGCTGCGGATCACCCCGGCCACGAGCGTGAGCAGCGCGTCGCGCGCGGCGTCGACCTCGGCGGGGTCCATGGACGTGATGTGGGTGCCCATGCTGTCCACGAAGCTGATCAGCAGGCGCGTCAGCGGACGAGATTGGTCGAGTATCAGGCAGTCGGGAATCGCACCGCCGGTGTCATAAGGGGCGAGGGCCGCGAACGGGATGACCACGCTTCGCTTCCGGAGCCCGCTCGACACAGTGGAGGAGTACGCCACTCGAGTCGTCGAAATGAGGGCGGTCCCGGCTTCCATGCGCGCGGTTCCCGAATCCAATTCGAAGACTTGACTGCCCGCCGACGCGGTGAGGAGCATCAGCGCCTCAGTTTCCGTCGTCTCGACCAGTCGCTTCGTGCGGACGAGTTTCAGCTCGGGGCACTCCCATTGGGTCACCTTGATATCGCTGACGTCGAGGGATCGGAACATCCCGTGGTCGTCCTCGTCCGAGTCGGCCGAGAGGTGGACGCCCATCGGCACCAGCCGGCTCGCCATCGCCCGCTCCCACGCTGCCCGGCGGTCCCGGCGCTCGACCTGGCGAAGGTCGAGCGTCGAGACCGAATTGTCCGTCACGAGGCGGTGTTCCATCGTTCGAACAGCGCGATCACACGAGTAGGTCTGCCCGGCCGGCGTCCGTCAGCAGCTTGATATACGTCGGGAAAAGTTCCTTGGCTGCCGGAATGGCTCTGGCCAAAGTGGCCATCTTCCCTTCGATGCCGATCGCACCCGACGTCACCGACAAGAGGAGATTCAGGTCGCCCTGCCAGAAGCGGTTCGCGTATTCACCCGTCATGCGGAGGGTGCAGTCCGACTCGGCGTCAGCGCTGCCCTGGACGGCGGTCATGCCCGGGATGTCAATGATCACTACGCCGTTGGGCTCGGTGGTGACTACCTTGAGTACCCCCTCGGTGCCCGATAGCTTCTCGACGAGCTTCGGGTCGCTCTTGGCTTGTTCAAACGTCAGTCCGATGAACTTGTACAGGTCCTCGGCACTGGGAGATGGGGACATTCTTGTGATTCCTCTCGTGACGGCCGTGACACGACCGGGCGGCAACGACGTTGCCTGTGAACTCATAGTGAAAGGTTCGGATGTGTTGACGCGTTGGGGTAGTCGAATTGTCCGGCGGCATCTGCGCAGACGGCCACCCTCGACGCGGCTCTAGCCGCTAGACCAATTCCCACTCGACGGCGGCGTTCAGGCGCGCCCATTCCCGCTCCGCATCCGAATCTCCGGGCGGAGGCTTGATCCCATTGGTCCGCCACAGTTGGATCGGGGTTTCATCGATATGGATCTCCCAGCGGAAACCGCGGTCCTTGACGTGGGGTGCGATTGCGTCCTCGAAAGCGGCCATGGTCATATCCCGGAAGTCGTCCGACTCCGGCATACGGCGGGCAATGTGATCGATCGTGATGCGGACGAAATCGTTCGCCGGTTCCCCGCCGATCCAGATGGAGTCGGCCGGCTGGTCGTGAAACACGACCACGACGTAGAACCGCGGCAGCCCCGCGAAGTCCACGTAGGTGTCGGTGATCGCGTCCGTGAACGCCTTCTTCTGTTCCTTGCTGTACGCACCTTCGGGCACGTAAATCTTCCACATCGGCATGTCGTTCTCCCTGTCCTTCAAAGCTGGCAACCTGGCCATCGGTGTGGTCTAAGCCACAACCAAAGATTACGAACGCCACGTCCCCGTCAATAGGACCAGGGCGACGGGCAACGGTATTTCTACGCCCGAGAACCGCGCCGACGAGGTATGCCGATAACGCGCACAACGGCCGGTCCAGGCGAACTTGCCCGGATCCGGCCGTTGAAGAACTGTTAATTATTTCGATGTAAGTACGTCGGCAATGTGGCCGGCGTCTCGTTGATTCATGCTGCGCGAGAGGATGATACCGCCAACTCGATCACGCAAACCTTGTCGTGTCGAGAAGGCTTGCGGTGCAGGCGTGGATCGAGAGTCACCTCGACGCGGAAGTCAGTAGAGAGACTCGAGGAGCGCGGCGTCGTAGGGATCGGCATCGTTCAGGCGACCCGCGAGCGCTTTGCGAGCCCACTCGGGGTCGGCGATCAGCGCACGGCCGACTGCAACGAGGTCGAATTCATCGCGTTCAGCACGGTCGAGTAGTTCAGCGATGTCCGCGACCGCAGACTGTGTTGGCCTGCCATCAGGCCCGGCGAATTCCTTGTCCAGACCGACGGAGCCGACCGTAACCGATGCTTTACCAGTGACTTTCTTGGCCCAGCCAGCGAGATTCAGGTCGCTACCTTCGAACTCCGGAAGCCAGTAGCGGCGAGTAGAAGCGTGGAAAACATCGACACCGGCGTCGGCCAGCGGCGCCAAGATTGCCTCCAGTTCCGTGGGCGTATGGGCGATACGCGCGTCGAACTGTCCCGACTTCCACTGCGACAGCCGGAAGAAGATAGGGAAACCGGGTGTGACTGCCGCCCGGACGGCCTCGACGACCTCGGCGGCGAAGCGAACCCTGGATGCGAGGTCACCGCCATAGGCATCGGTACGCCGATTGGTCCGTTCCCAGAGGAATTGGTCGACGAGGTAGCCGTGGGCACCGTGCAGTTCCAGACCGTCGAATCCTAGGTCCTGGGCGGCCGCAGCCGCGGTGGCGAAGCTTCCGATGACGTCATCGATATCAGCGGCACTGAGTGCAATTCCGTGGGGCACACCATCGAGGGCCAAACCGGAAGGACCCACGGGCGGCGCTGTGCTGATGGGTCCAGCTCCTTCGGTGCGAGTAGAGCCCACGTGCCAAAGTTGGGGAATTATCTTTCCTCCGGCCTGGTGCACAGCCGACACCACATTCCGCCAACCGGCGAGGGCTTCGCCGCCCCAGAAGCGTGGGACCCGCTCGCTGGTGCCTGATGAGGCGTGCTGCACCAACGTCCCCTCGGTGATGATCAGGCCGACGTCCGCGGCAGCGCGACGCGCGTAATACTGGGCCACGTCATCGCCGGGGACTCCGCCCGGCGAAAAGTACCGCGTCAGCGGCGCCATGACGATGCGGTTGGGTACTACCAGGTCACCAACACTGAAGGGGCGCCCGAGAACCTGCGCTGTCCGCACGACACGTGGGGTTGTGGTCACGTGTTTCCTCCTGAGGATCCGACGATGCCGGCTAGGCATGCAAGAAATGACCGTATCAGTTTTGGTCATTTCACACCACGGCACCATTTCATCGCCCCACCTCACGAGCGACTATGCACACACGCTGTCTCGGCGCACTACGATTCGGGGGTTCGGGCCCGCTGACGGGCCCTGTGCGCACGCAGGTTTGCCGGGTTTCCGCACAGCTTGGCGGAATGCCACACCGCACTGTTATTGCGCGAGGAATCGTAGAAAGTCGCCCCGCAGCGCGCATTTCGGCAGACCTTGAGTCGGCGCCACGCGCCCGCCTGTTGGGCCAGGAAGACCTCGAGCAAGACCACAGCGGCGAAGTACCGCCACCCTTGGCCACGGGGCTCGAGAACCGCGTGTCCACCGCGATCGAGCCGTATGGCCGCCGCCGCGACATGAACTGCCGGTGCATCGTAGCCACCGCCGCCAACGCGCGGCTCGAGTAGCTGCAGCAATTCGGAGCGCAGCCCGACGAGTTCCTGCAGGTCATGGGCAGCGAGAGGGACCGGCGCAGCCGACTGCCCCGATCGCGCCGCCCAGGTCGCCAGCGCTCTATCGAGCCAGGCCTGTGCGTCAGAAAGGCTGCCGAGTAGGTCGATCTCTCGCGGGCGTCCGGTCGAGATCGTGTTGACGAAGTCGTGCACCAGCGCCAACCCGGCCGGCGCCGGCGCAATCTCGTACCGCGCGCAGGCAGACCACGTCATGGCTGAGCCTTCTCCGGGCTTGTGTTCCATTGACATGACTGTAATCGGTTAGGTCACTCGTTCGATACCCCATCGAGACGACGCTTTTTCACCCTGCGCTCTTGACGGTCTGGTCTAGACGCCCTAGTCTAAAGCGCATTCGGTCGGGCGGGGATTGCAGTGCATCGTCGCCCGCGCGGCGGCGCACTTCGAATGCCGAACGCGTGGCCATCGACACCGGCTCAGTGCACTCCATCGGCCGCGCGGCCGCAATTTCGGCGAATGTGTAGGTCCACCGCCAGCCGCACCATATTTGCGCACCAAACCTCGAAGGAACAAGATGTCCCTCATTACCGATACGGTGGAACCTGGCATTCGCCTGTTGACAATCGACAGACCAGCCAAACGCAACGCCTTCGATATCGAAACCTATGTTGCACTGGCCGAGGGCATTGTGGAGGCCGACCGCGACCACGAAGTACGCGTCATCGTCATTACGGGTAGTGGTGGCGTTTTCACCGCCGGCAATGATCTTGTCGATTTTCGGGATCAGCCCGATTCGATGGCTGCATTCGATCTTCTGCGTACCTTGGTCGTGACAGAGAAACCGATTGTCGCGGCAGTGGAGGGATTTGCGGTCGGCATCGGGGCGAGCATGCTCCTGCACTGCGACTTAGCTTTCGCGGGCAGTTCGACCGTCTTCTCGCTGCCGTTTGTCACTCTAGGCCTGACCCCTGAAGGCGCCACAACGCTTGTGTTGCCCCGTATCGCCGGTGTCAAACTGGCCACCGAGTTGCTGATGCTCGGGAAGAAATTTACCTCGAAGCGGGCAGAAGAGGCCGGTCTCATCAACCGCGCAGTCGCCGACGGGACCGCACTTGCTGCTGCCCTCGAGACCGCAACTTCTCTTCAGGAACTGCCCACCGAATCGGTGCGCATCACCAAACGCCTTCTCCATCGCGACCGACTCGAGGTCCTCCAGGTAATCGACGAGGAAGCAGAGTTTTTCCGAAAACGGTGCCATTCAACAGAAGCCAAGGCTGCAATTGCGCATTTTCTCAATTGATTCGTGGCCGGCCCCCCCGGCGGCGATAGATAGCCGACAAGAGCTCGCCCTTGGGTGGGCCGCATTTCAGTCCAACAGAAGGAGCGAAGAGAATGCCTGAATCGACGATCGAAGCCGGCGTGAAGTCCAGCACTGTCACCACCGAGGTACGCGGAAACGTGCTGCTGATCGGCCTGAATCGGCCCGACAAGAAGAACGCGTTGACTGGGGAGATGTTCTCGGCCCTGGCCGACGCATACAAGCGTTACGACAGCGATGACGATCTGCGCTGTGCCGTGCTGTACGGCGAGGGCGGGGTGTTCTGCGCCGGCGCGGATATGACGCAGCTCAAGGAACTCGTCGAAAGCGGCGCGCTGGTCTACAACGAAGGAGAGTACGACCCCTTCGGAATGGAGGGTTCTCGGTTGTCGAAGCCGTTGATCACTGCTGTTCATGGGATGTGCTTCGCTGGCGGACTCGAGCTCGCTCTCGCTGGTGAGTTCATCGTCGCCGCCGAGGGCACGCTGTTCGGCCAGCCAGAGGTTCTGCGCGGTGTCTTTGCGTTCGGCGGTGGTGCGGCGCGATGGGCCGAGCGTGTCGGCTATGCCAATGCGCAACGGTACCTGCTCACCGGCAATCACTTGAATGCGACGGAAGCGCACCGGATCGGCCTGGTGCAAGAGGTCGTTCCGGCGGCCGAGCTCTTCGATCGCGCCCTCGGGTTGGCCAATGAGATCGCAGCAGCGGCGCCGATGGGAGTGCATCACTCGCTTGCCGTGTCCCGCATTGCAGCCGCTGAGGGAACCACGGCCGCATTCAAGGCAGTTCCTCAGCTGCGGTCCGAGGTCGTCGGAAGCAGCGATGCCGCCGAAGGCGTCGCGTCGTTCCTGGAGCGCCGGGCCGGCGTCTACACCGGCAACTGAGTCGGAACGCACCGGCCGACAACATCAACATCTAAGGACAGAAGAATCATGAGAGAAGCAGCAATCGTCTCGACGGCGCGTACACCCATCGGAAAGGCGTATCGCGGCGCGTTCAACAATACTCATAGTGCGACGTTGGGCGGCCACGCCGTCGAGCACGCGCTGAAGAAGGCCGGACTCGAGCCCTCTCGCGTCCAGGACGTCGTGATGGGAGCCGCCCTCACGACCGGAGTGCAGAGCGGTGATATCGCGCGTCAGGTCGCGATCCGCGCCGGAATCCCCGTCACTACACCGGCAATCACCGTCAGCAAGTTCTGCACGTCGGGGTTGGAAGCGATTGTCGCGGGTTCCTACCGGGTGCTCCAGGAGGGGCTCGATGTCGTCGCCGCCGGTGGCGTCGAGTCGATCAGCCAGATTCAGGTCCCGGGCTACGAGTTCATGATCGAAGAGCCGTGGATCAGGCAGAACAGGCCTGACTACTACATGCACATGATCGAAACGGCCGAGGTGGTCTACGACCGATACGGCGTGAGCCGGGAGTCTCAGGACGAGTTTTCGTTCCAGAGCCAGCAACGCACAGCCGCCGCTCAGGCCGCGGGTCTGCTGGACGACGAGATCGTTCCGATGGAATCGGTCAAGCGAGTCGTCGACAAGGAAACTGGCGAGGAATCGTTCAGTACCGTCACCCTCGCACACGATGAAGGCAACCGGCCCAGCACCACATTGGAGGGCCTGCAGACCCTGAAGCCGGTGATGCGTGCCGATGGATGTGTCACGGCGGGTAACGCCAGCCAGCTCTCCGATGGTGCGTCGGCGGTCATCGTGATGAATCGCGACACCGCGGAGAAGGAAGGTATCGAGCCGCTCGGATACTTCCGTGGCTACACCAGTGTCGGCGTCGAACCCGACGAGATGGGCATCGCACCCGTGTACGCGGTACCGGCGTTGCTGGATCGATTCGGCCTGAGCGTCAACGATATCGGTCTGTGGGAGCTCAACGAGGCCTTCGCGGTTCAGGCGGTCTACTGCCGTGACAAGCTGGGCATCCCCGACGAACTCCTCAACGTGAACGGTGGCGCCATTTCGATCGGCCACCCCTACGGCATGAGCGGAGCCCGCATGGCGGGACACGCCCTGATCGAAGGCAAGCGGCGCGGCGCGAAGTACGTCGTCGTGACGATGTGCGCCGCGACCGGCCTGGGTGGTGCCGGTCTGTTCGAGGTTGCCCTGTAATCGGCACAGCTTGATTTCGAAGTCGGCTCACTGGCCGCACCGAGTCTTGCGGCGATCCGGCTGTCGACCCGCCGGATCGCCGCGAACCCAAGTCCCGTGCTCTCCTCAGTACGGGAAGGTCGGGAACGTGATTTTCACACCGACCGCGGAGACCTGACCATCCTTGTCTAGACTGGATGGTCTAGGTCTTTTCGATCGGGACAGGTGGGTGCCACTATGCGGGAGTCGACGACAAAGCACGACAGCCGGAAACCAGACGGCGAGCGGCGTAACCGCAAAGACCTCCCACACAAAGAGCGACTGCTCCGACAGGGCATGAGCGAGTTCTATGCCCACGGTTTCAGCGGCACGACCGTCGATGCCCTACTCCATTCGACCGGCGTTCCGAAGGGATCGTTCTACCACCACTTCGGGTCCAAAGAGGCGTTCGGCCAAGCTGTACTGGAGCGATACTGTTCCTTCCAGATGGACTTGCTCGCCTCCTGGGCAGTGCGCCCCGGACTCGGCACGGTGGAGAAACTGACCGGCTATTTCGACGCAATGGCCGACGGTTTCATCGACTCCGGGTTTCAACGGGCGTGCTTGGTCGGCAAATTCTCCACCGAAGTAGCCGCCACTTCCGAGTCCTTTCGGCACCACCTCGACGAAGACCTTCGAATCTGGCACTCCAGCCTCTGCGACATCCTCACTCGAGGCCAAGCCGACGGAGATGTCCGGGCCGATCGGAGTCCCCAGGAACTGGCCGACGCACTCCTCGCCCTGATTCAGGGCGCGTTCGTGGTGGCGCTGTCCACCCGCAATGCCGAGTCACTCCGGTCCGTCTGCGCGACCATCCCGGTCATCCTCACATAAGCCATTTCGATCGGCGTGTGTACGCGGCCGGTGGCATCTGGCGCCGGGTGCGTCACCCGGCACCGGAAGGGCCCGCACGCACGACCGAGCCATTCCTCGACACATCACTGTGGTTGACACATTGCCGAATATGTCTCAACATCGATACATGACCGCAAATGTGTCGAACAGCGTGTCCTTCGTGCCGAGGTCGGGTGACTCGTGGCGTGACCCGTGGCAGATGTACGCGCAGTTGCGCGATCACGATCGTGTGCACCAAGTCGTTCCTGAGGACCACTCGGGGCACGACTACTGGGTGCTGTCCCGGTACGCGGATGTCTACGCTGCCGCGAGGGACGCGGGCACGTTCTCCTCCGCTTCCGGACTCACCACCACCTACGGCGAGCTGGAGAAAATCGGGCTGCAGGACAACCCTCCCCTGGTGATGCTCGACCCGCCCGATCACACCGCGTTCCGGCGGCTGGTGTCGAAAGGTTTCACACCACGCCAGGTCACCGCCGTGGAGCCCGCCGTCCGGGAATTCGTGGTGCAGCGGATCGAGCGGCTCCGCGAGATCGGCGAGGGCGACGTGGTGAAGGAGCTGTTCAAACCCTTGCCCAGCATGGTCGTCGCCCACTACCTCGGGGTTCCCGAAGAAGACCGGGACCGGTTCGACGGCTGGACCGAGGCGATCGTGGCGGCCAACGCCCAGGGCGACACCCTGAACGCGACCGATGCGATCACCGAGTTGATGACGTACTTCTCCACGCTGATCGAGCGTCGTCGCACCGAACCCGAAGACGATACGATCTCCCACCTCGTCGCCGGCGGGATGGGCGCCGACGGCGACGTGGAAGGTTTGCTCTCGATCCTCGGATTCGCCTTCACGATGGTGACGGGCGGCAACGACACCACCACGGGAATGCTGGGCGGGGCAGTGCAATTGCTGACGGAGCGCCGCGACCAACGGCAACTCCTCATCGACCGCCCCGAACTCATCGGCGATGCCGTCGAAGAACTTCTGCGTCTGACGTCGCCGGTGCAAGGCCTCGCCCGCACCACCACGAGGGACGTCGAGATCGAGGGCACCGTCATCCCGGAGGGGCGAAAGACGTTGCTGCTGTATGGTGCAGCGAACCGCGACCCGCGCCAGTTCGGGTCCGACGCCGAAGAGGTCGACGTGCAACGACGACCGAAGCAGATTTTGACGTTCAGTCACGGGGCCCACCACTGCCTCGGAGCGGCCGCTGCCCGAATGCAGGCACGCATCGCCCTGGAGGAGCTGCTCGCCCGCTGCCCCGACTTCACCGTCGACATCGATGCCGTCGTCTACGCGGAAGGCAACTACGTGCGCCGCCCGACGAGTATCCCGTTCACGGTGCGCGGATCGTGACCGGGGACTGGATGCGCGACGAGCGCCCCCGCGTCGCCGCCGAACGCATCCTCGATGTCGCGGCACAGTTGTACGTCGAGAACGGCATCAACGCCGTCGGGATGGCCGAGGTTGCCCGGGCCGCAGGGTGTTCGCGCGCCACCATCTACCGTTACTTCGACAGCCGCCAGGCTTTGCAACTCGCCTTCGTCCATCGCGAGGCCCGCCGCATCGGTGCGCTGATCGCACAAGACGTCTCGGGCACCGCCGACCCGCAGAACGTGATCGTCGAGGCGATGCTCACGGCGATCCGGCTCGTCCGCCGCGACCCCACCTTGGCCGCCTGGTTCCAGTTGGGCGACTCGGGACTTGCCGCACAGATTGCGCACTCCTCGGAGGTCATCGAGTCGCTGGGCGCCGCCTTCCTCGGGCAGACGGGACTGGGTGGCGAGGAGACGTCACGCCGAGCACGGTGGCTCGTGCGCGTCATCGTCTCGCTGCTCACCGTTCCCGGAGTCGACGACGACGACGAGCGCGCCATGATCGAGCAGTTCGTCGCGCCCGTCATCGCCGGCCCGCACGAACGGGACGCTCGCTCGATCTGACGCAACGAACGTCCCGTTCGTGTGGTGGGATGGACGGACAGGGCAGGCGCGGCAGGGACAGGACAGGACAGGTCCCGGGCGGACTGGAACGGAATCCGAGGGGATGTGCGCACCAACGCTTATGATGCGTCGGAACCGCTTCCCCCACCGAAGGAGCCGTGATGTGCTCACCACGGATCATGAACCACGTGTACGGAGCGATCGAGGGCCGCGGCCCGCAGATGACTCGTCGTGCCATGTTCGGGGCGTTGGGTGCGGCGGCGCTCGCAGCGTCCACGGCAGGGTCGGTGTCCGCTGCGCCCGTGCCTCAGGTGGCGCCGCCTGAGGGGCCGATCGTCGATCTCACGCACGTACTCCGGGCCGGCTTCCCGGTCTGGCCTGGCTCGCAGGGCTTCGAGATGCGAAATTTGGCGCAGATCGGCGGCGGCACGGGATCACTGGGGTCGCTCGCCCCCGGCGCGACAAGCGTGTTCTACAAGAACGAATTACGCCTCGACGAGCACACCGGCACCCACATCGACGCTCCGGCCCATGCGAGCGCGGACGGCATCACGGTCGAACAGATTCCGCCCCGCGACCTGGTGGCACCGATCGCTGTCATCGACATCGCTGCGCGTGCACACACCGACAACGACGCCCTGCTGACCCGGCAGGACATTGTGGACTGGGAGTCCGACCACGGCATGCTGCCCGAGCGCTGCCTCGTGGCGATGCACTCGGGGTGGGCGGATCGCGTGGGACAACCAGGAGCATTCGTCAATGTGGACGCCGCAGGCGTCCAGCGCACACCCGGATTCGACCCGGACGCCGTCGACTTCCTGCTCCGCGAGCGCGACATCGTCGGGCTCGGCTCCGACACCCTGAGCATCGACGCCGGGCGCAGCACCACGTTCGGCGCTCACCTCGGCGCGTTGGGCGCCGGCAAGTACGCGGTGGAAGTGCTCGCCAATCTGTCACAGATACCGCCGGCGGGTGCCACCGTCATGGTCGGCGCACCTACCCATGCCGGTGGGTCGGGTGGACCGTGCCGAGTCCTCGCCTGGATCTGAACCCCGCCGTCACCCTTGCGGTGTCACCCGGAGTACCTGGTCGGTGTCACCGTTGTCGGTGGTGACGAGCAGCGAGCCGTCCGGAGTGGGGGTGACGGAGCGGAGCCGACCGTACTGATCCTTCAGTCCGAACGTCTGAGCCGTCACCGACTGGCCGTCGGCGGCCAGGCGAAGGAAAATCAGCTGTTTCGTCTTGAGCCCGCCCATGACGAATGCGCCGTTCCACGGCCCCCAACCCGAACCGGAGACGAATGCGCCACTCCCCGTAGCCAGCGTCGTGCTGCCCGAACTCCACACCGCGGCAATCGCACCCGGTACCCGGACCGGGTCGGTCATCGGCACGGATTCGTCGTAGATGCCGGGGATACGATCCGGCTTGTATCCGTAATTGCCACCGGCGACGAGCAAGTTGACCTCGTCGTCCCGAGTTGTGCCCTGGTCGACGGCGTAGACGCGGCCCGTGCCGGGTTGCTGCGCGAGACCTTGGGCATTGCGATGGCCGAGTGTGTAGACGGGACTGTCGGCATTTGGATTTCCCGCGGCCGGTGTCCCGTCCGGGTTGATGTGAAGAGTTTTACCGCCTAACGAGTTCGGGTCCTGAGGCACCCCCGGTGCTGCGGTATCTCCCGTGCCCACGAAAAGGGTGCCGTCGGCGGCAGTCAGAATTCGGCATCCCCCATGGCGCCCGTCCTGGACTGGTATTCCGGTCAGCACCGCGGCGCCGCGGGTCAACTCCGTCCAGGCCGAGTCGACGGTCCACGATTGGATCCGGATGTCGGTGACGCCGCCACCCTGGAATCCCTGGCAGGTGTATAGCCTTCGGGACTGCGCGAAATCCGCAGCCAGCGCGATCCCCATCAATCCCGTTTCACTCTGCACATACAGGTCGGCGAGGTCCGCGGCGACCGGACCGGTCGATCCGTCGGCGCGACGGACGAAGAAACCACCCGACCGCTGGCCTGTAAGCACGGCACCGTCCGGGGCCTGCACCGCATCCCAGGGATGATCGAGTCCCTCGAGGAGCGGGGTGACGGTCAGGTCCGGGAGGGTGTCCTCCGTCGGAATTTCAGGGTCGCCGCTGCCGGACCCGAGGCTGCCCGTGTCGAACGGGAACGGCGACGGTTGCGCCGTAGCCTGCGCTGTCGGAAGACCGAGAACGGCTGTGGTAGCGAGAGCGAGGGCGGCGAGCTTGGACTGACGCACGGATACTCCTCGGGTCGACTGCGGTATGCCGGTCACTATAGGCGGGCAGAGACCCGAAGTTGATCTTGTCGGTCAGGACCGTGTTGCGCACACCAGGGCGAAGCGATCGTCCGGGTCGCTCCATGTGCGTTCGACCTCGAAACCGGCCGCGGCCAGTTCCCCCGCGATTCCGGGGAGCGTGAACTTCGCGGAAATCTCCGTGCGCATCTGCTCGCCGCGAGCGAACTCGACGTCCAGGTCGAGTGCCGCAACCCGGACGGACAGGGCGCGCTGAGCTTCGAGCCTCATCTCGATCCACTCGTTACCGGCGTCCCACAGCGCTATGTGCCGAAACGCGTCCAATGGGAAGTCTGCGTCGAGCTGACCGTTCAGGACCCGCAGCACATTGAGGTTGAACTGCGCCGTCACTCCGGCCGCGTCGTCGTACGCCGGGACCAGGACTGCAGGGTCGGTGACCAGTCCGACTCCGAGGAGCAGATGTTCCCCTGGCTCGAGCACGTCGGCGATTCCGGCGAGAAACTCGGCCCGCTCGCCCGGGACCATGTTGCCGAGTGTGCCCCCGAGGAATGCGATCATGCGGCGACCGCCCCGCGGAAGGTGATGCAGCGAATCGGTGAAGTCGCTGACCACGCCGTGGACGGTAAGGTGGGGGAATTCGGTCCCGATCTGCTCGGCGGCGCCCTGCAGCGCCGACACCGATACATCCTGCGGCACATACGTATGGAGGGTTCCGTGTCGGGTTCCCGCTTCGAGTAGCAACCGCGTCTTCTCGGAGGAGCCGGAACCGAGCTCCACCAGAATTTCCGGTGCCGCCACCTCGGCGATCTCCCCCGACCATTGCCGGAGCAGTTCTCGCTCGGTGCGCGTCGGGAAATATTCCGGCAACGCGGTGATCTGTTCGAACAGCTCACTTCCGCGCGCGTCGTAGAACCACTTGGGCGGCAGCCACTTCGGATTCGACGTCAACCCAACGGTCGCATCCTTGCGGAGTGCGTCCTTCAGCTGGTCCGGTTCCAGATACACCTCGAGGGTCGGTGCGGTGGTCATCAGGCTCCCATCTCGAGCGGCGTGATTATCAGATGTCCTGGGCGGGCGTACACGATGTGCCGATCCGGTACCGGCTGCCACCCGGGATCGTCGTCGAAAGGTTCGGACATGACGATTGCCCTGTCGTCGTCGACGAGCACCGACAATGAGTGATCCCAGGTGGTGGCCCACAACTCGCGGCCGTCACCGAGTAGAAAATTCAGGCGCGACTTCGGTGCGGCCGCGTCGACGGCACGAACCAGCGTGGTGAGCGCCTTCTCCGGCCCCTGCTCCGCGAGCGCTCGTTGCAGCAGTAACCACAGCGCAGCCGAATCGGTCGGCGCCTCGAGTTGCAGGAGGTCAGTCACCGGAAGCTGCTCGGCGAGCGGTCCGAGTGTCTCGGGCCAACCCTTCACCAGACCGTTGTGGCTGAACGCCCACGTCCGATCGGTGAACGGCGCGCAGGCCGTGGCCTGCACGGGCATACCCACCGTTGCCGACCTGGTCGCGGCCACCACTGCGCCGGAACGTATCTGGGGCAGCGTCTCCCGCAGTGCCGGATCGGACCACAGCGGCTGCTGGCTGCGGTAGCGGGAGAAGGCGTCCTGTCCCCACCACCCGACACCGAATCCGTCCGCGTTGATCGTTCCGCCGTGGCGCATGTCCCGCGGCGCCCACGACTGCCGCAGCAGCGAGTTCTCACCCCAGCCGATGAGCTCGCCGACGGATACATCCGGTCCCAGATATCCCAGGTGGCGGCACATATCAGCGTTCGTCCCCCGAAATATCGCGTGCACACCGGAAACCCGAGAAGATCTGCCGTCGGATCGGGTGGTCCCAGTTCCGGAACGTGCCGCGGCATGCCACAGGATCGGTACCGAACGAACCACCTCGCAATACCCGGTAATCCCCGCCGTAGAACACCTCCGAGTATTCGCGGTACGGAAACGCCGTGAATCCGGGATACGGCTCGAAGGGTGAGGACGTCCATTCCCAAACGTCACCGACCAGTTGGTGGACACCGAGGGGCGAGGCCCCCGACGGGTACGCTCCCACCACAGCCGGTCCGAGGAACCGCTGTCCGAGATTGGCCGACGAGTCGTCCGGATCGCTGTCACCCCACGGAAACCGGCGGGAGCGTCCCGTGGTGGGATCCCATCGAGCAGCTTTTTCCCACTCGGCCTCGGTGGGCAGTCGCTTGCCGTCCCACCGTGCGAACGCCTCGGCCTCGAAGAAGCAGACATGTACCACCGGTTCCTGCGGGTGAAGTGGTGCGGGCACCCCGAACACCCGGCGCCACCAAGCGCCCCGCCCGTCGCTCTCCCAGAACTGCGGCGCTTCGAGTGCCGCCTCACAGCGGTGCGCCCACCCCCGCTCACTCCACAGTTCGGGGCGACGATATCCGCCGTCATCCATGAACTCGAGGTAACGACCGTTGGTGACGGGAACGGCGTCGATTTCGAAGGCCGGCACGTACACCGAGTGTGCCGGGCGCTCGTTGTCCAACGCCCAGGGGTCGTCCGACGCGCCCATCGTGAATGTTCCGGCCGGGATGACGATTTCCTTCTCGGTCACCGGCACCCCGACACGCGGCGCGGCGTCCGCACTCAGAACCGGCGCTCCGGAACGCAGTTGATGGGTCGCGAGCATCGTCTCGGCGTGCTGCTGCTCGTGCTGGGCGATCATGCCGAAGGCGAATCCGTGTTCCTCGAGCGGCCTGCCGCGAAAGGTGCTGTTGTCGAGGACGTCCCACGCCTTGTCCCGGACTGTACGGACGTAGTGCCGCGCTTCGGCCGGATTCAGCAGTGGCAACGACGGACGGGAACGCCGAGAATGCTTGAACGCGTCGTACAACTCGTCGATGTCACTACGGACCGGTTCACGGCCTCCGACATCGCGCACGAGCCACAATTCCTCTTGATTACCGATGTGGGCGAGGTCCCAGACCAGTGGGCTCATCAGCGGTGAATGCTGCGCGACGAGGTCGGAGTCGTCCAGGCAGTCCGTCAGTCCGGCGGTTCGCCGGCGTGCACGGGTGAGTACGGCCTCGACCTTCTCGCGGGTTCCCATCAGCTCTCCTCGCCCGGAGCGTGGCCCCGGCAACATCGTTCGGCGGCGGCATCGAGAAGTCGGACGAACTCCGGGTCCGGCGAATACGACGCCGCCAGCGACAACAGAGCCGTTGCCGCTGCGCGCAATTCGAGGTCGGCCAGGCCGAACTCGGCGGCATCGTGCCAACGCTCCGACGTCGGAAGAGCGGCGGCAAGCGCCTCGGCCATGACACCCGGACCCGAGAGCAACGCGTCGATTGCCGCCACCGGCACCCGCCACAAATTCCCTGGCTGCGCGTCGAGGTAGCGCACCTCGAGGTAACCGGCGGCCCGGACGGGAGGGAACAAGGTCGTGAGGTGGTAGTCGAGATCCGCGGAAGTCGGGGAGCGTCCGATCACGTCGTCCAGTGCCCCGTCCACCCAGTCGCCGAATGTCGCCTCCGGCGGCGCAGTCCAGTCGGTGCCGTCGCCCCGGACGCACAGCAGTGGTACATCCAGTACCCAGCGAGCGTAGTCGCCGCTGTTCCGCGTTCCGGCGGTTCGAGGCGAATCGAGTTCGAGCCACGTTCGCATCCGCTGTGACGCCCACTGCCCGTCCGGCACCCCGTACAACCGAGGCGAGCACGCGAAGGCCGCGATCAGTGCAGGCCCGATTGCGTGCAGCAGCTGCCAACGCTGCTCCACGGCCGCTGGGTCCGCGCCTGCGTCGACGCTGACCTGCGTGGCGGCGGTATTGCACATCATGAGTTTCCCGTAAGGGCCGATCTCCCGGAAGCGCGACTCCATCGCGCAGTAACGCGGCGATTGAAGGAGCCGGTGGGCAGGACGGCGCGTGTCCGCCGCCTCGGAGGACATGAGAATTGCCCGGGTAGAGAGCAGATCGGTGAGAACGGCGTAGTCCGCGGAAAGGTAGTCACACAGTTCGCGAGCGGAGCGGCAGGGAGCGCTGGACAGTTCGATCTGTCCGCCCGGTTCGACAGTGACGGCGCTGCCGCCGGGGAGGGGCTCGGCTGGTGACGAAAGGTCGATGGTTCGTGGAGTGTGCGGCCCGAGGGCGTCCGCAAAAGCTGCCAGATCGGGACGCACGAATTCGGGCACCTGCGCGGTGAGCCACTCCAACTCCGCGCCGATCAGCTGCGGGGGACCCAATTTGAAGCAGACGCCTCCTATGTAGGCCTCCGCGGCAGGTCGCGACGTGACACCGACTCCCTCGACGGACTGGATCGCAGTACCCATTCCACCCTCCCTTTCGGGCGCCGCCTGAACGTCGTTATCGACGATAGAGCGCCGGGCCCACCTATGCACGTGCGAACGGCAATACTTTTCGTCAGTCCGCCGCGGTACGTTCGACACCATTCGCATTGAACAGGAGGTATCCGACATGCTCGACCTCGAGCGCGCGCGAAGGGACACCCCCGGCTGCCTCGACAAGGTGTTTCTGGACAGCGCCGGGTCTTCGCTTCCACCCACCTCGGTACTCGACGCGGTCTTCGCTCATCTGCGCCGCGAGGCCGACGTCGGCGGATACGTCGCGGCCGCGGAACGCGCTGGTGACCTCGCCTCGGTGAAGACCTCCATCGGCCGGTTGATCGGCGCGAGCGCAGATACCATCGCACTCGTCGACAGCGCCACCACCGCATGGAACGACTTCTTCCAGGCGGTCCCGTTGAAGCCGGGTGACCGGGTCCTTCTCTCCGAAGTCGAGTACGCCAGCAACGCGATCGCCGTTCTTCAACGGGCACGGTCCACGGGCGCCACCGTCGACGTGATTCCGAGTGACCCGTCCGGCCAGATCGACCTCGTCGCCCTCGAAAAGCTCCTCGACGACCGGGTCCGTCTCGTGTCTTTGGTGCACGTGCCCACCAACGGCGGGTTGGTCAACCCGGTCCGCGAGGTGGTCGACTTGGCACACGCCCAGGGAGCTCTCGTGCTTCTCGACGCGTGCCAGTCCGTCGGACAGATCGCATTGGACGTGGCCGAGCTCGGCGTCGACGCGTTGTCCGCGACCGGCCGCAAGTGGTTGCGCGGCCCTCGAGGCACCGGGTTCCTGTACATCGCCGATGAACTGACCACGACCCTCGAGCCGGCGGCACTCGACCTGCACAGTGCCGAATGGACCGGGGCCGAGGACTACCGGATGGCCGCGGACGCGAGTCGGTTCGAGTTCTGGGAATGCGACGTCGCGGCCCGGCTGGGCCTGGGCGCGGCAGTGGACTATCTCCTTGACCTCGGTGTCGACCAGGTCGAGGCGGCTGTGGTCGACGGCGCCGAGTACCTGCGTTCGGGGCTGTCCGACATCGACGGCGTCACGGTGCGCGACCTCGGGACCCGCCGCTGCGGGATCGTGTCGTTCACCGTCGACGGTCTCGATCCGCGGGATGTGCGTGCGCAATTGGCGACCCGTCAGGTAACCGTCACCGCCAGCCTGCGCGGATCGACCTTGCTCGACATGAGCGCCCGCGATCTGGACGCCGTCGTGCGCGCCTCCCCACACTATTTCTGTTCCCCGGACGATCTCGATCGGGCACTCGCGGAAGTGGCAGCGCTGGCGAAGTAGTGGTTCCGGCTGGGGCTGCGACGTAATCTGGGAGCACCGACAAGCCAGGACGCGAGAAAAATGACGAATCCGGCATCGACGGCGTTGCCCCGCTTCGCCGCAGAGAAGGTCGTGCAACTGCAGACCCGCAAGCGGGATGGGACCTGGGTAGACACTCCGGTCAATCTGGTGGTGGACGGCGAACGTGCCGTCTTCCGCACTCCGGGCAAGGCGTCGAAGAACAAACGGCTCCGCAACTTCCCCGAAGTCCGGATCCGCCCCTGTACCTGGGCAGGCAAACCGACCGGGCCGCCGGCCCAGGCAACGGCTCGTCTGCTCAGCGGCGAGGAGTCCCGCGCTGCCGGCGTGCTCATCGACAAGCGGTACCCGGTTCTGCAACGAGTTTTCGTCCACCTCGCCCACCGGCTGATGCGGACGGAAACGCTTCATTACGAGCTGACCGATGTGCGTGATCTGGAGTTATAGGCACAGCGTGAAAATCGCCTCCCACTCAGCGAGACGGCAGGTCGACTCCCGGCTATAACAGGTTACAGTTCGGATAGCCGTGCATCGTCACATCCGAGCGCCCGAGAGGACCACCCATGGCCGAACCGACTCCGATCCGCCCGCGACCCGTTTCCGAGATCGCCACGTGGGACTACGAGGCCGACGTCGTCGTCGCGGGGTACGGGATCGCTGGTGTGTCCGCGTCGATCGAGGCGGCACGGGCCGGCGCCGATGTTCTGGTCCTCGAGCGCACCAGCGGCTGGGGTGGCGCAGCCTCACTGGCGGGGGGCTTCATCTACCTCGGCGGCGGTACACCCCTTCAGAAAGCCTGTGGCTTCGAGGACTCGCCCGAGAACATGAAGAAGTTCATGATGGCAGCCCTCGGCCCCGGCGCCGACGAGGAGAAGATCGCCGACTACTGCGACGGCAGCGTCGAGCACTACAACTGGCTCGTCGAGTGCGGCGTGCCGTTCAAGGCGAGCTTCTGGGGAGAGCCGGGCTGGGAACCGCCGTTCGACGACGGCCTCATGTACTCGGGTGGTGAGAACGCGGCACCGTTCAACGAAATCGCCACACCTGCACCCCGCGGACACGTTCCGCAGATGGACGGCAAGCGCACCGGCGAGAAGGGTGGTGGCTACATGCTGATGAAGCCACTGGTGGAGGCCGCCGAAAAGCTGGGCGTGCGAGCCGAGTACGACATGCGCGTGCAGACTCTGATCACGGACGACACCGGTCGGGTCGTCGGGATCATCGCCAAGCAGTACGGCAAAGAGGTCGCCGTCCGGGCCCGACGCGGCGTGGTCCTCGCCACCGGGAGCTTCGCGTACAACGACAAGATGATTCAGGCCTACGCTCCCCGCCTCATCGGCCGGCCCGGTGCCGCCATCGAGGAACACGACGGCCGGTCGATCCTGATGGCCCAGGCTCTCGGCGCCGACCTGGCCCACATGGATGCCACCGAAGTGGCGTTCGTGTGCGATCCCCAGTTGATAGTGCGTGGCATTCTGGTGAACGGTCGCGGACAGCGGTACGTCCCGGAAGACACCTATTCGGGGCGCATCGGTCAGATGACGTTGTTCCACCAGGACAATCAGGCGTTCCTCGTCATCGACGAAGCGGCCTACGACGAAGGTGTTGCCGCCACCACCGCCACCCCCTTCCTGCGCGTACAACCCAAGTGGGTCGCCGAGACCGTCGAGGAACTCGAGTCGGACATGGGGCTGCCCGAGGGTGCACTCCGATCGACCGTCGAGGTCTACAACAAGCACGCCGCCGACGGCATCGATCCCCTGCTGCACAAGAAGTCCGAATGGGTGAAGCCGATCGGCTCCCCCGTCGCCGCACTCGACCTGCGCGGGTTCACGCTGGGCTTCACTCTGGGCGGGCTACGGACCACCCTCGACTCCGAGGTACTACACGTCTCCGGGGAGCCCATTCCCGGACTCTTCGCAGCGGGCCGCTGCACGTCGGGTGTGTGCGCGGGCGGATACGCCAGCGGAACGTCGCTCGGCGACGGCAGCTTCTACGGTCGCCGGGCGGGCGTGGCCGCCGCGAAGCAGAGCTAGTCGAGCACCCGCACGCTCACGCCGTCCGCGAAACGGTAGGGCTGCGTGCTCAGCACCGCGCCGAGAGTCTTGCGCAGACGCGAGACTTCGGCGCGGACGGCCACCACGTGCTCTCGATCGCCGAACAGTGCCTCGCTGAGGGAAGCAGCATCGACACCCCCGTTCCCCGCCACCGCCAACACCCGGAGTATCTGCGCATGCCGCGGCGAGAGGGCCTGCGTCCAGTTCGCGTCTCCGCACACCGTCACCCGCGGTGACGCGCCGAGGTCGAGTTCCACCTGCAGTCCCGCGCCGTCGACCCGGCGACGCACCAGCCACCCGTCGCCCAGCGGTTCGGGCACGCAAATCCCGAGCCCGGGGACGAGGAGCGGTTTGCCCTGACTCGGCGTAGCCAGCCGCTCGGGTGCAGCGATCCCGGTCGCGCCCGCCACCCAGCCGTGCTGATCGACGACCAGAGCCGGACCACCCGCCGAAGCCAGCAACGGGGCGGCCCGTCCGCGTAACTTCTCGAGTTGCGCGGTGTGCTCGCGCCACAGGGTGGCCTCGGCGAGGCGAACCGCGGTGCGCACGAGCGCGACCGTGGTCGGATGAACCGACATTGCTGAACCGCTGATATCCACCACGCCGAGAATGTCCCCCGTGCGCGGATCGTGGACCGGCGATCCCGTGCACGACCACCCGTGATGCGACGGCGCATAGTGCTCCGCCGAAAAGAGTTGTACCGCAGCATCTTCGACGAGAGCCGTACCGATCGCGTTGGTGCCCACCGCCTGCTCCGCCCAGCGCGCGCCCTCCGTGAACCCGAGCGCATCAGCGGCTTTGCGCACTCCGCGTGACCCCTCGCGCCACAGCAGCACGCCGTCGGCATCGGCGATGACCACGATGAAGTTGGCGTCGTCGGCCACCTGCGTCAGCGTGTTACGCAGCTCGGGTAGAACGGACCTCAGCGCGGTGCGCGTCCGGCGCTCCTCGATCTCCGCGAAGTCGGCCGGTTCCACGTCGGCACAATGATCGGGGGTCACCCCACCTGCCTGCAGTCGCGACCACGAACGTGCCACCACGTCCCGCGGCATCACCGGCGGCTGTTGCCCGGACAGCACCGCGTCGTGCACCCTGCTCAGCAATCGGGCATGCCGTGACAGATCCACGCCGCTGGCCACCGCGGTCAACCGGTCGGCGCTCCGGGGTTCTGTGCTCACACCGCCGAGGCTACCCCCGGCCATGTGAGCCACACCACTAGTCCGTTAGTGGGCCGGTGGCAGGACTGGGCCCGACATGGTGAGGGCGTCATCGAAACGACGACCCGATTAGCAGGCCCGGCAGCCATCCGGTAGAGTTCCGTAAGTTGTCTCGGCGAGGGTGAACCGGCTTGTTCGATACGCTGGATTACCGTGATCGACGCGGCTACGGCTCAGCTCGAGCGTTTCGCTCCTGGCCCGTGCGCCCGTTCGTCCCTCACCGGCGACAAGACGCCAGCCAGTAACCACCGTGAGTTGTAGGAGCCGTTTCACCATGTCTGACGAAAACACCCTCGTAGCCGCCGTACGCACCGAGTTCGGCAAGGGCGCCGCCCGCCGCGCCCGCCGCGATGGTCAGGTTCCCGCTGTTCTGTACGGCCACGGTGAGGATCCCCGCCACCTGAACCTGCCGTCGCGCGACTTCGCCGCGATCCTGCGTGCGCACGGCACCAACGCCATCCTGAACCTCGACATCGACGGCACCCCCCAGGTCGCCCTCACCAAGTCGGTCGTGATCCACCCGATCCGCAACTACATCGAGCACGCCGACCTCCTCGTCATCAAGAAGGGCGAGAAGGTCACGGTCGAGGTCCCCGTCGTCGTCACCGGTGAGGCAGCGTCCGGCACCCTGGTCGCCCAGGACGCCGCCACCATCGCTCTGGAGGCCGACGCGCTGCACATCCCC
The DNA here is from genome assembly GCF_044389235.1 of Rhodococcus sp. NPDC019647. Classification (NCBI taxonomy): domain Bacteria; kingdom Bacillati; phylum Actinomycetota; class Actinomycetes; order Mycobacteriales; family Nocardiaceae; genus Rhodococcus; species Rhodococcus sp. NPDC019647. The sequence continues at coordinate 22,364 of NZ_JBIRXS010000023.1, forward strand.
GAGCAGATCGAGGTTTCGGTCGAGGGCCTCGAGGCCGGCACGCAGATCCTGGCCAACCAGCTCGAGCTGCCCAAGGGTTCGACCCTGCAGGCCGACCCCGAGCTGCTCATCGTCAACGTCGTCCCGGCCCCCACCGCAGCCGACCTCGAGGAAGAGACCGGCGAAGCAGCCGGCACCCCTGCCGAAGAGGGCGCCGAGAGCTGATCCTCTCGCAACCGCACTGAACTCGGCGGCGCGTCGTCCCGGACAATTCCGGGGTGACGCGCCGCTCTCGTGTGACGAGAACCTGCCATAGGGAAGGACCTGCCGGTGAGTGAAGACACGGCTCTGGTGGTCGGCCTGGGAAATCCGGGACCGCAGTACGAGAAGACCCGGCACAACATCGGCTTCATGGTGGCCGGTGTGCTGGCCGGTCGCATGGGAGCAAAGTTCAGCGCACACAAGAAAAGTGGCGCCGACATCATTCAAGGGCGGCTCGAAGGGCGCCCGACGATCCTGGCGAAACCGCGCTCGTACATGAACCTGTCGGGAGGCGCCGTAGCCGGGTTGGCGCGATTCTTCTCCGTCGACCCCGACAACATCGTGGTGATCCACGACGAGCTCGACCTCGACTTCGGAACCGTCCGTTTCAAGCAGGGCGGCGGCGAAGGCGGCCACAACGGTTTGCGGTCCATCTCCAGTTCACTGGGCACCAAGGATTACCTCCGCGCCCGCATCGGGATCGGACGACCGCCTGGACGGATGGACCCCGCGTCGTATGTGCTCAAGCCCTTCTCCTCGGTGGAACGCAAGGAACTCGACATCCTCTGCGAGGAAGCGGCGGACGCCGTCGAACTCCTGCTGAAGGTCGGCCTCGAGGCTGCGCAGAATCGCCTGCACTAGGCGCTCCGCGCCCGTGCGCCTTTTTGGTTGTTCCAGCTACCAGAAAGGCGCACGGGCGCCGAAGGCGCCTCAGTCGCGGACCAGCGACGCCGAGGTGGTCCGGCGCAACTTGCCGGACGACGTCTTGGGAATGCTGCCGGGTCCGAGGACCGCGACGGTACGCGGACGCACCCCCACCTCGGAGACCACTGCGTGCACGACCTCGTGTTCGATCCGCTTGACCTCGTCCGGGTCCTGATAGTTGTTGGTTTCGACCGCGACCGCGAAGCTTTCCCGCTTCTGGCCGGCGTCGAGTCGCACCGCGACCGCGTTGCCCGGGCGGACACCGGACACGGTGCCGGCTGCCCGCTCGATGTCGGTGGGATAAATGTTGCGGCCACCCATGATGATCACGTCCTTGATGCGACCGCACACCACGACGAGACCCTCCTCGGTGAAGTAGCCGATATCACCGGTGTTGAGCCAGCCGTCCGGATCCTGCGCCGGCTTGTGGCCCTCGAGAGTGACGTATCCGGGGGTCACAGCCTTGCCGCGCACCTCGATGATCCCGACTCCACGGGTGGGGAGCAGTTCCCCGTCGCCGTCGACGACCCGGCCTTCGAGGTTCGGAACCATCTTCCCGAGGGTGGCGAGGGGACGCGCATTCGGCTTGCTCGACGGAACAGCCCGGGACATCGCCTCGAGAATGTCCGGGTCGACGAAGTCGAGTACCTGACCCTGATCCGGGTCGGGAATCGACACCGCGAGGGTGGTTTCCGCCATCCCGTAGACGGGGGCGAGTGCGGACGGATTCAGTCCGAACCGGGCGCCGGCCTCGGCGAGCGCCGTCATCGTGTCGGGGTCGACCGGTTCGGCCCCGTTCCACATGTACCGCACGCTGGACAGATCGACCACACCGTCCTCGGCTTGCCGCAGCCGACGGGCCAGCAGCGAGTACGCGAAGTTGGGTGCCGCCGTGACCGTGCCCTTGTACTTGCCCATCAGCTGCGCCCACAACAGCGGGGTGCGGAGGAAGTCCATCGGGGTGATGCTGACGACCTCGGCACCGACCTGCATGGGCACACTGAGGAAGCCCACCATCCCCATGTCGTGGAACAGCGGCAACCAGCTGACCATCACGTCGTCGTCGAGGGAGAACTTGATGCGATCGATCATCGCGTAGGCGTTGGTGTAGAAGTTCTCATGGGTGATCTGCACGGCTTTCGGCGACCCGGTGGAGCCGGAGGTGAGCTGCTGCAAGGCAATGTCGTCCTCGAAGGTCTCGACCGGTTCGACCTCCGGACCTTCGTTCAGTTCGGCCACCGTCACCACTGTGATGCCGCGTTCCTCGAGTAGCGGCTTGGCCGCGTCGAATGGCGCACCGAGGATCACTGCCTTCGCATCGATCATTCTGATCACGGTTTCGGTGTCTTGGGCCCACACCGCCAGATCGGTGCGCGGGGTGGGCTGATGCAGCATCGTGACGGACGCACCACGCATCCAGATTCCCTGACAGGACGGCGCGATGTCGACGGGCTGACCGGCCAGGATGCCGATGGCGTCGCCGTGGCCGATACCCGCCGCCGCGAGCGCACCCGCCATCCGCCGCGCCACCCGATGAATTTCGCCCCATGGCTGTCGCAACGGCGCATCCGGCTCACCGGTGACCAACCCGCGGTTGCTGGTGACAGCGGTGGCATACATCTCGTCGGTGAACTTGCTCAAGATTTCTCCTCGTGCAGATACGGGTGTCCGAACGCAGTAGACGTAACTCCGGAGCGCCCCGACGACTCACGCTGATTAAATATCCGAACCCGAGCTGAGTGTTACGTCAGGTCAGTGTTACCTCTCGCCGGATGTGCTGTAAATCCCTTCTCGGCCCCCGGGTAACCTGGTATGCGGCCACCTGGCTTTTCCGCATCCAGTCCCCCGAGAGGTTCTTCGTTGACTACCCCGTCCGACTCGGCCGACATCATCCCAGCCGAGGCGGAGTCTGTCGCCACCACTGCCTCGTCGCAGGACAAGCTCGGCAAGGGCGTCCGCGCGGAGGCTCAGCGCCGCCGGACCTTCGCTGTGATCTCCCACCCCGATGCCGGTAAGTCGACGTTGACCGAAGCTCTCGCCTTGCACGCGAAGGTGATCTCCGAGGCGGGCGCCGTGCACGGGAAGGCGGGGCGCAAGTCGACGGTGTCCGACTGGATGGAGATGGAGAAGGCCCGCGGTATCTCGGTCAGCTCCACGGCTCTCCAGTTCAACTACCGTTCCACCGAGGCGTCGCCGGACGACCTCACCGATAACGTCATCAACCTGGTCGACACTCCCGGTCACTCGGACTTTTCGGAGGACACCTACCGAGTCCTGACCGCTGTCGACGCCGCCGTCATGCTCATCGACGCCGCGAAGGGTCTCGAACCGCAGACGCTCAAGCTGTTCCAGGTATGTCGTCACCGTGGGATCCCCGTGATCACGGTCATCAACAAGTGGGACCGCCCCGGTCAGACACCGCTGGAACTGCTCGACGAGATCCATGAGCGGATCGGCCTCACCCCGACGCCCCTGTACTGGCCCGTGGGCATCGCCGGTGACTTCCGAGGACTGTTGCGCCGCGGCGAGGACGGCGCCCCCCGCGAGTACATCCGGTTCACCCGCACCGCGGGCGGCGCCAAGATCGCCCCGGAAGAGCTGATGGACGCGGACGCCGCCCTCGCGAAGGAGGGCAGCGAGTGGGTCACCGCCGCGGAGGAGAGCGAGCTGCTCTCGGCCACCGGCCAGGACCACGATCAGGAATTGTTCCTCGGCGGTCAGACCTCGCCGGTGATCTTCGCGTCGGCGATGCTCAACTTCGGCGTGCGGCAGATCCTCGACACTCTGGTGGAGCTGGCGCCGCCGCCCCGCCCCCGTGAGGACATCACCGGCACTCCCCGCGAGGTCACGGACCCGTTCAGTGCCGTCGTGTTCAAGGTGCAGGCCGGGATGGATACAGCCCACCGCGACCGCCTCGCGTTCATGCGGATCGTCTCCGGCGTCTTCGAGCGCGGCATGGTGGTCACCCACGCCCAGACGGGTAAGCCCTTCACCACCAAGTACGCGCAGACGGTGTTCGGTCGTGAACGGTCCACCGTCGAATCCGCCTACCCGGGCGACGTGGTGGGACTGGTCAACGCCACGGCCCTCGCCCCCGGGCACACTCTCTATTTCGAGAAGAAGGTGGAGTTCCCGCCGATCCCGTCGTTCGCTCCTGAGCACTTCTCCATCCTGCGGGCCGAGAGCGCGGGCAAGTACAAGCAGTTCCGCCGCGCGGTGGATCAGCTCGACTCCGAAGGTGTCGTGCAGATTCTGCGCAACGACCTTCGCGGCGACGCGTCACCCGTCATGGCGGCGGTCGGCCCCATGCAGTTCGAGGTGGTTGCGGCCCGGATGAAGGCCGAGTTCAACGTCGAGGCCCGGATGGAACCGCTTGCCTACGCGTTGGCCCGACGGACCGATCCGCAGTCCGTCGACGAGCTGAACCGTCAGCGCGGCGTCGAGGTGTTCACCCGATCCGACGGCGTTCTACTGGCGCTCGTGAGTGACAAGTGGCGACTGCAGTACATCCAGAAGGAGTTGCCCGACCTCACGCTCGAGCCGCTGGTGGCCGCCGCCGACTGAAGTCGGCCGTCCGCCGGATCCGCGGCGGAACCTCGGGTGCTGGTAGCTTTCACGTTCGTATCGAGCAAACTGGCGGGCTGGTGCGAGAACCCGTTTGTCTACGAGCAGGAAGCGACACGATGGAGAACGGCATTTCTACCAATGGATCGGGCAGCAACGGCTCCAGAGGCAACGGCTCGACCGCCGAATCAGCCTTCGCGGAACCGAGCAGCGGAGCACTGACCGGCAACGGCGCGTCGACGCCCAGCTCCGCCGAGACGTTCACCTTCCCGCTGCCGACGCGCAGCTCGGGCTCTCACAGCACCGAGGAGGCAGCCGAGCCGGTTGACACCACCTCGTCCCTCGAGTCCCGTGGACGCACCGTGAAGCGACGCAACGCGATGGGAGTGGCAGCCGTGCGGGTCGCGGGCCGTCTTGCACACACCGAACTTCTCGAGGACCACCTCGCGTCCGCGAGCAGCCACTCCGCCGACCCCACCGTGGACGCCGACGAACTGCTCGAGCTGCTCGGTGAGTACCTCGTGGCGGCCGGATTCGAACGGCCGGAGATTCACGCCCAGCTGAACGGCCAGTCGATCGTCGTGGACCTGCGCTCCCCCTCCACGACCCTTCGCTGATCGTCCCGCATCCGGCAGGCGCCTACGGCCACAGAATCGCGCGCGTCCACCCCTCGCCCGAGGGCTCTCTTCGGTAGTTCCAGCGCTGATGCCGGCGCCCGGGATCGGCCTGCCAGAATTCGACGCTGTCGGGCACTAGGCACCAGGCTCGCCACGTGCTCGACACGAAGTCGGGGTCGGCCTCGATGCTCGCGGCCGCCGCCGTGACCACCCGTTCGTATTCCGCGGGATCGGTGAGCACCTCGCTCTGGCGACTCGCAGTCGCGACGGCGCGGGCGGTCACCGACCGCTCCCGGAAATCGCGGGCCGACACGTCCGGACCGCCGTCGACCACAGTTCCGCGCACCCGGATCTGACGCCCCCGTTCCCGCCAGTAGATAGTCAGCGCAGCAACAGCGTTCGACGTCAGATCACGCCCCTTCGGCGAACGCGTGTCGCCGGAAAACCAGAAACCTCGCTCCGTGACGTCCTTGAGTAGAAGGAACCGAGCGTCGGGTCGACCGCCCGGGTCCACCGTCGACAACGCGGCGGCGTGCGGTTCTGGAACACCGGCGGCCGCCGCCTCGGCGAGCCAGTCGAGAAAGAGGATCTGCGGCGCGTCCGGCAACGCATCGACGGGCAGTGGTTCGGGAAGCGCTGGGTCGACGACGGTGAGCGCGGGCAAAGCCCGTATCCACGCCCGGGTGTCCGGGAACGACGAAGGGTCCGGTGCGATCGGCATGTGCCGACAGTAGCGGGCCGGTGTGGCCTACGGCCCGACGAGCATCCAGCGGTGCCCGAACGGATCGATGAGGGTGGCGTTGCGATGTCCATGCCCCTCGGAGATCCACCGCTCCACGGTCCCCCCGGCATCGCGGGCACTCAACAGGACGGCGTCGGGATCGTCGACGGCCAGCATCAAGCTGACCGATGTCGAACCTGACTCCGGCGCAGTCAAACCCATTTCCGGGAACTCCTCGGCGAGGTAGATCATCCCGGTGGGGAGCTGCAACTCCACGTGGCCGATCCTGCCGTCGTCCAGAACGATCGGCTCCCCGACCACTCGCGCGCCGAATACCGCCGAATACCACTCGACAGCTTCGGTGCCTCTTCGCACCGTAAGGTACGGCACCGCACCGGGAACGGGCACTGCAGACGACATCGTCACCTCCCGCCTCGTCGTGGCAACCTCCGGTGCTCGGTCAGGCCGAGGCGGGGGGTTGCAACATCGCCCATTTGTTGGAAGTCAGCCGGAAACTCGGGAAGTCCGACAGCGCAGCCACCGATTCCCATGTGCGCTCGTACCCGGTGGACGTGATCCGCCACGCACCATCGGGGCACCGGATGTAACTGTCGTGATAGTAGGCCGACCCCCGGAGCAACATGCCGTCCTCGGGGATGAGCGTGGTGTCTGCAAGAAACCACACTCCGACAGCCGTGTCACCGGTGACGGTGATCTCGGGCTGCCCGCACTGGTGCTCGGTGATCACGTGAGTGCCCAACGTGTTCTCCAGAAAGGACACGAAGGAGTCACGGGAATCGAACGTCAGGTATTCGCTGTACGTGGCCTTGACTTCGGGAACCATGGTGTCGGCGAATTCTTCCCACGACTTGGTATCGAGTGCACGAGAGTAACGGTGCTTGAGCTGCTCGATCTGTTTGATTGCTTCGAGATCCATGACCCCCGCCTCCTGTGCAGCGACATGCATGCCCTGGACTGCAGATTAGTCCGAACATCTGCGGGCTCGCCTTGGATTCCCCCCTTTTGCCCGGATCATGCATATTTGCGCCGTGATTCGGGACACGAAAAGGTCACGAATCGACTTCCCGCCCGCACCCGTCGAAAACGCGCCGATCGGACTTCGGCCACACTCGATCTCCGATCCCCCAGGGTGAATGTGACCCGACATCTACATATAACGCGTTCCACACTAGGGTGTCGCTGACGAGGTTCTCGACCGTCCGGACACCGAAGGGGTTTCCATGCTCGATCCAGCGCGCGTACCCGTCATCGTCGGTGTCGGCGACGTACGGTCCGGACGAAGTGGGGTTCCTGCGGGCCCGCGGGAGCCACTCGATCTCATCTCGGAGGCCGCGCAGTCAGCGATCGCCGACTGCGGTGTCGCAGCGCTGCGGTCCCGGATCGACGCGATACACGCGGTCAAGTCCGTCAGCTGGTCCTACGACGATCTTCCGGGATTGCTCGCGGCCCGGCTGAACCTGCAGGCGCCTACCATCGCAAGCACCTCGCCGATCGGCGGCCATTGGCCTGCTGCTCTTCTCGACCGCATCGGTGACGACATCGCCGGCGGTCGATCGTCGGTGGCACTGCTGGTGGGCGGTGAGGCGCAGGCGACCATGACGGCGTTACAGAAGTCGGGCACCGATCCGGTGTCGCTCGGCTGGGTAACGGCGCCGGGAGGGCCACCGGCCTTCGATGCCTCCGATCTCGGGAGCCCCGGCATGCAGCGGGCCGGGCTGATCGTGCCGACCCGCGTCTATCCCTTGTTCGAGAATCGCTTCACCTACGATTCGGGCGGCACACCCGAGCAATCCTCGGCGTGGTCGGCCCGCATGTACTCGGCCTTCTCAGAGCTGGCGGCGAAGAATCCGGCGTCGTGGACGTCGACGGTGTATTCCCCCGAAGACATCGCGACCACCGGACCGGGCAATCGCATGGTCTGTGAACCGTATCCTTTGACGCTCAACGCCATGCCGTTCGTCGATCAGGCGGCCGCGGTCGTGGTGTGCTCCCTGGCGCTCGCCCGCGAACACGGCATCGCCGACGACCGTGTGGTCTATCTGTGGGGTGGCGCCGGAGCGACCGACCCGGTGGATGTGCTTGCCCGCAACAGCTTCGGAGCCTCCGCGGCGATGAACCAGGCCGTCGGCCGCGCGCTGGCCCAGGCCTCCCTCGAGGCGTCCGCCCTCGATGTCGTCGACGCCTACAGTTGCTTCCCGGTGGTCCCGAAGTTGTTGATTCGCGCACTCGGCCTACCCGAGGACACCGTCCCCAGCGTGACCGGTGGGCACTCGTTCTTCGGCGGCCCGCTCAACAGCTACACCCTGCACGCCATCGCCGAAGTGACCCGCCGCGTTCGTGAGGGCGCCGGCCCGGCCCTCGTCCACGGCAACGGCGGATATCTGACGTACCAGCACGTCGTCCTGCTCTCGGGCACGCCGCACCGGAACGGCTACATCGGCACCCCCGAGCCGGAACAGCTCGGTTCGGACGCTCCCGAACTCGTCACCGGATACGACGGCGAAGCCGAGATTCTCACGACCACCGTGGAGTACGGCCGCGACGGTGTCCCCGCCACCGGATTCGTCGTCGCACACACGTCCGACGGGCGGCGCCTCGCCGGACGCACCGGGCCCGAGGACGCAGCCGTCCTGTCGGCGTACACCCGCACTCCCCCGCGGTCGGTGATCGGCCGGACGGTCCACGTCACCGACCGGGATGGTGTGCTGACCGTTCGGTTTCCGACCGGCTAGTCCAGATCGGCGGCCAGTTCCATCCACTGCTCCTCAGCCGCTTCCTTCTCGGCCACCACTTGCTTGAGCTCGACGTCGAGCTTCTGCAACTTGTCTGGATCCGTCGCTGCCTCGGCCAGCTTTTCGTGCAGCTTCCGCTCGCGCTCGTCCAGCTTGGCGACCGTACGCTCGAGGCGAGAAAGTTCCTTGCGCGCAGCACGTTCCGCCGCACCGTCACGCGCCTGCTTGGGTGCCGACGCACCCGTCGCTGTCGACGCGACGGACGGTGCGCCGACGTCACCCATCACCGCACGGCGTCGCAGGTAGTCCTCGATGCCACCGGGGAGGTTGGTCAGCTTCCCGTCACCGAACAGTGCCCAGGTCGTGTCACAGATGCGCTCGATCAGATAGCGGTCGTGGCTGATGACGACCATCGTGCCCGCCCAGCCGTCGAGGATGTCCTCGAGCTGCTGCAGGGTGTCGATGTCGAGGTCGTTGGTCGGCTCGTCGAGAAGTAGGACGTTGGGCTCGGCCATCAGCACTCGCGTGAGCTGGAGGCGGCGCCGCTCACCGCCCGACAGGTCACCCACCGGTGTTCGCTGACGAGCCGGCGTGAAGCCCAGCCGCTCGGCCAGCTGTCCAGCCGAGACCTCCTTGTCGCCCAGAGTGATTCGCTCCGCGACGTCCTTGACGGCCTCGAGGACCCGCATGCCGATGGGGAGGTCGTCGAGTTCCTGGCGCAACCATCCGATGTGGACCGTCTGTCCCTGGATGCGTTTGCCCGACGCAGGTTCGATCTCCCCGGCGAGCGTGCGGAGCAACGTCGTCTTGCCGGAACCGTTGACCCCGACCAGACCGACACGTTCACCGGGCGCGAGCCGCCACGTGAGGTCGTCGACGAGCACCCGGCCGTCGGGCGTCTCGAGACGGGCATCCTCGAGTTCGATGACCACCTTGCCGAGCCGGCGCTGCGCGAACGACGCCAACGCCACGTTGTCGCGGGGCGGCGGCACGTCGGCGATCAACGCCTCCGCGGCCTCGATCCGGTACTTGGGCTTCGACGTGCGGGCCGGAGCACCGCGCCGCAGCCACGCCAACTCCTTGCGGGCCAGGTTACGCCGGCGCTCCTCGGAGGCGTCCGCCTGCCGGGACCGCTCCGCCCGTGCGAAAACCCAGTCGTTGTAACCACCCTCGTAGCTTTCGACCCTGCCGCCCACCACTTCCCACGTGCGGTTGGCGACGGTGTCGAGGAACCAGCGGTCGTGGGTGACGACCACGAGGGCGCTACGGCGGGACACCAGGTGCTCGGCCAGCCATTGCACCCCCTCGACGTCGAGGTGGTTGGTGGGTTCGTCGAGTACCAGGAGGTCGAGGTCCTGCACCAGCGCCGCCGCCAGCGCGACACGCCGTCGCTCGCCACCGGACAGTCCGTCGACGGTGACTTCCAAGCCGAGGTTGTCGATTCCGATGCCCGCGAGGACGGAGCGGATGCGGGCGTCACCGGCCCATTCGTGAGCGGCGACGCCGAGCGGTCCGAGAACCACGTCGCCGACACTGGAGCCGGGCGGCAGGACGCCGCGTTGCGTTACCACCGCCATCCGCAGGCCGCCGACCCGGCTGACGCGTCCGGAGTCGGGCGCCTCCACACCGGCGAGCACCTCGAGCATCGTGGTCTTGCCGCCACCGTTGAGGCCGACGACGCCGATGCGTTCGCCTTCCTGTACGCCGAGCGACACCGAGTCGAGCAACGGCTTGACGCCGAACGACTTCGATACCTGTTCGAGATTGATCAGATTCGCCATCAGTGCGATCCCTCCGCCGCGTCATTGATTATTCGGGCGCCCGGCACCGGTCCGCTCGCGACCCGCACGGTGCGACACACTCCCGCACCTGCGAGTTCTGCGCTGACACGGACCGCGGCATCCGCGTCAGCGCACAGAAAGGCACAGGTCGGCCCCGACCCGGAGACGATGCCGGCGAGCGCGCCCGCGGCGACTCCGGCGCGCAACGTCCGCCGCAGTCGTGGCTCGAGGGACAGGGCAGCGGCCTGCAGATCGTTGCCCAGCAGCGGCGCGAGCGTTGCAGCGTCGCCCGTCGTGAGCGCATGCATGAGGTCGTCCGCACCGCCGAGCTTCGGTGGTGTGCCGGCGGCGCGCAGGCGGTCGAGTTCCCGGAACACCGTGGGGGTGCTCAACCCACCTTTTGCGAGCGCGAGTACCCAATGGAAGGTGCTGCGCGAGAGAACCGGCAGGAGCCTCTCGCCACGTCCGGTTCCGAAGGCGGTACCACCGTGCAGCGCAAACGGCACGTCACTACCCAGTTTCGCTGCGAAAGAATGGAGGTCCTCACGAGAGAGGTCGAGATGCCACAGCGCGTTGAGGGCCACCAGCGTCGCGGCGGCGTCGGCGCTGCCGCCCGCCATGCCACCGGCAACCGGGATGCCCTTGTCGATCGAGATCTCGACGTCGGGACGCCGGTCGGCCTCGATCGCAAGCATCTCGGCGGCTTTCCAGACGAGGTTGCGGCTGTCGGTGGGAACCACGCGGGCATCCTCACCGCGAACCTTCACCGTCAGCGCATCCGCAGGCGCGACCGACACGGTGTCGCCGAGCGAGAGCGCCTGGAAGACCGTGTTCAGCTCGTGGTAGCCGTCGGCGCGTTGGTCCCCGACGGCCAGGTGGAGATTGACCTTGGACGGGGCCCGGACGACGACGGGGCGAGGAACGACGGAAAGCACAAGGATAGAGCTTAGGCGCTCGCAGTACGGGGGTCGAAATGCGTGGCACCCCCGACCTCAACTCACAGTCGCGGGCCGAGCTGCGTCGTGAGGCTGCCTCCTCGTGCGAGCGGAAGACGTGTTCGGGCTGTGCGGGCGTCGCCCGACACCTCGGCGGGACGATCGTCGGGATAGCGGAGCTCGCTGGTGAGGGCGGCGGGCGCGTCGAGAAGGTCATGGGAGACGGTGCCGGCGCCCAACTCCAGCCGGTGCCGGAGCAGCGGAACATTCCCCAGATCGGCGTCGGTCGTCCCGATCCAGATTCCGGCACGTTCCCCGCTGCGGCCGATCTGTACCCGCTCTCGCAAGACCAGCGTCGACGTCGGTGCGAGGAGCACCGTCGATTCGACCCGGTGCTCGGCGGCACCGGCCACGACGGTCGGCTCCAGGGCGCAGTCGAGGGCGGCGTCGTCTTCCACATCGACCGACCAGTGTGCCGTCGACACCGTGCATCCCCGGCCGGGCAGGGCCAGGGACGCAGCGACGCTGCGGAGCGACAGCCGCGCCCCCGACAGCACCCGGACGGTGATGTCCCAGTGGTCACCGCCGAGCGGGGTGGCGGCCGTGCCGATCACGTGGACCGTGTCGCGCCCGGTGATCCGGGCAGCGAGCCCGCCGACGGCGGAGATCCGGGGGCTCCGGCCGGGAGTCGCCACGATGGTCAGCTCGGTGCGCACTACCCGTGCACGTCGGCGAGCGTGCGGACCTGCTCGCGCACCCACTGCAGAGCCGGCCCGGACGACGGGTCCTCGGTCAGCGAGATCAGCACGGTAGGCCTGCCCTCACGAACCTGCTCGGCGTCCCGCTGCATGACCGACAGATCGGCACCGACCATCGGCGCCAGATCGGTCTTGTTGATCACGAGCAGGTCCGAGAACGTCACCCCGGGACCGCCCTTGCGCGGAACCTTGTCACCACCGGCGACATCGACGACGAAAATCTGCACGTCGATGAGGCCGGAGGAGAACGTGGCCGTCAGGTTGTCGCCGCCCGACTCGACGAGAATCAAGTCGAGCGGTGGGTTGGTGTCGATCAAGTCGTCGATGGCGTCGAGATTGGCGGTGATGTCGTCGCGGATGGCTGTGTGCGGGCAGCCACCGGTCTGCACGGCGGCAATCCGCTCGTCCGGAAGCACGGCGTGACGACGCAGGAAGTCGGCGTCCTCGGTGGTGTAGATGTCGTTGGTCAGAACGGCGAGGGACAGCTCGTCGCGCAGTTGCCTGCACAGTGCTGCCACCAGAGCCGTTTTGCCCGACCCCACCGGCCCGCCGATGCCGATCCGGACCGGCTCACCCGCTACTCGTGTCCGCTTCGGGCGATCGTGCAGATGAACGTGCGGTTCACCGTCGATGACATGCGGTGGCATGGTCACTCTCCTCACTCAGGGCTAATTCAGTCTTACTCGTCAGGATTCAGTCGTCAGGACACGAACAGTGGTCGGTCTCGTTCCACGTGGCGCTGGGCGACGACGTCGAGAAGCGGATCGGACACGCTCGCCAGCCCGGTCGCGCAGTCATCGGCGACGTCATCGCACAGATCCGCCAAGGTGAAGGTGCAGGCGGCGACCTGCGCGGGATCGAGCGCGAGCAGCCGTTGCGCGGCGATCGCGGAACCGGTCATGGTGGTGTAGACGACGACCAGCGCCGCCTCACGGGCCGAGACACCGGTGAGACGCCCGACCACTCCGGTCACCACCGGAAGGTGCGGACGCGTTCCCAGCAGCGACCAGTTCTGTTCGGGCCAGGTGGTGCGGGACAACCGCAGCAGGCCCCTTCCCTGTGCGCGGGACGAGGTACGCGCCGCCGGAGACGGGGTGCGTGCATCCATCTCGAGGTCGCCCTGGTCGGTGGAGAGCCGGCCGTCGCACACTGCCGCGGCGATCGACCCGGCGACCAGCCCGGACGCCCGAATCCGCCTGCGGAGGAACGCGTCCATCGTGGGGATGTCGCGGACCAGACCACTGGTGACGGCCTCTTCCATCCCGCCCGAGTGCACATGCCCGCCGGTCGGCAACCTGGAGTCGGCCAGCGTGAACAGATGAGCGAGGCGCATCAGAACAGGAAATAACGTTGTGCCATCGGCAATTCCGATGCCGGCTGTTCCTCCCACACCTCACCGTCGATACGGACGGTGAACGTATCCGGATCTACCTCGATGCGGGGTTGCGCGTCGTTACGGGGCATGTCGGCCTTACCTCTGGACCGCACGTTCGCGACCGGAACCAGCCGCCGGCCGAGTGCGAGCCGATCGGCCAGACCGTCCTCGAGTGCCTGGGGGGCGACGAAGTGCACCGAGGTCGCCGCGGCGGCCCTGGGCGCCGCCCCGAACATGGGCCGCGGCAGCACCGGTTGCGGCGTCGGAATAGAGGCGTTGGCATCACCCATCGCCGCCCACGCGATCATGCCGCCCTTGATCACCGCGTGCGGCCGCACTCCGAAGAACGCCGGCTCCCACAGCACCAGGTCGGCCAGTTTGCCCACCTCGACGGAGCCGATCTCCCCTTCCAGCCCGTGCGCGACCGCCGGACAGATGGTGTACTTCGCGACGTAACGCTGGACGCGCTGGTTGTCTGCCCCGTTGTCGCCGGGAAGAAAGCCCCGGCGCCGTTTCATCACGTGGGCCGTCTGCCAGGTACGCATCACTACCTCACCGATGCGCCCCATCGCCTGCGAGTCGCTGCCGATCATCGAGATCGCGCCCAGATCGTGGAGCAGATCCTCCGCTGCAATGGTCGACGGCCGGATGCGGCTCTCCGCGAATGCGAGGTCTTCGGGGATCTTGGGATTGAGGTGGTGGCACACCATCAGCATGTCGAGGTGCTCGTCGAGTGTGTTGACGGTATGTGGCCGAGTCGGATTGGTGGAACTCGGCAGGACGTTCGGGTGTGCGGCCACCGTGATGATGTCCGGCGCGTGCCCGCCGCCCGCACCCTCGGTGTGATAGGCGTGGATCGCTCGGCCCGCGATGGCGGCGAGGGTGTCCTCCACGAAACCCGCTTCGTTGAGCGTGTCCGAATGCAGGGCCACCTGTACTCCGGCGGCGTCGGCCACCGTGAGGCACGCGTCGATCGCGGCGGGCGTCGAACCCCAGTCCTCGTGCAGCTTGAAACCGGACACTCCGCCGCGCAGCTGTTCCCACATCGACTCGGAGCTGACGGTGTTTCCCTTACCCAGCAGGGCAATGTTCATCGGCCAGCCGTCGAGCGCCTCGAGCATCCGTGCGGTATGCCACGACCCCGGTGTCACGGTGGTGGCCTTGCTGCCCTCGGCCGGTCCGGTGCCGCCGCCGACGAGCGTGGTGATGCCGCCGCCGAGCGCCTCTTCCAGGATCTGCGGTGCGATGAAGTGCACGTGGCAGTCGATCCCGCCGGCAGTGAGGATCTTGCCGTTCCCAGCAATGATCTCCGTGGAGGGACCCACTACCAGGTCGGGGTGCACCCCGGACATCGTGTCGGGGTTGCCGGCTTTCCCGAGAGCCACGATGCGACCGTCGCGAATACCGATGTCTGCTTTGATGATTCCCCAGTGATCGACGATCACCACTCCGGTGATCACGGTGTCGGGGGCGCCGTCGGCCCGCGTCCCACGGCCCTGCCCCATCGACTCCCGCAACACTTTTCCGCCACCGAACACAGCTTCCTCACCGGCGAGGCCTGGTCCCCCGCTGCGGTCCTCGGTGATCTCGATCAGCAGGTCGGTATCGGCGAGCCGGATACGATCGCCGGTGGTGGGGCCGAACAGCTCGGCGTACCGCGCACGGGTGAGTTCGGTCAAGACGGGTCCAGCTTTCCGGGAGGCGTCAGGTTCAGCCCGTGCACTTCGCGCCTGCCACCGAGGGGCACCAACGAAACAGTCTGCGCGATGCCCGGTTCGAACCGTACTGCCGTGCCGGCGGGGATGTCGAGCCGCAAGCCGTGCGCGGCCACGCGGTCGAAGTGCAGAGCGGAGTTTGCTTGCGGGAAATGGACATGGCTCCCGACCTGTACGGGTCGGTCGCCGGCGTTCACGACCTCGAGCCGCGTGCGGGGCGCGCCCTCGTTGAGCGCTATCACGCCGTCGGCGCAGAACACCTCACCTGGAATCACGGTGCCTCCTATGCAATCGGATCGTGGACGGTGACGAGCTTGGTGCCATCCGGAAAGGTCGCCTCGACCTGCACATCGTGCAGCATCTCGGGGACGCCTTCCATCACGTCCGACCGGGTGAGCACTTCACGCCCGGATACCATCAGCTCTGCCACCGAACGTCCGTCCCGCGCCCCCTCGAGGATGTGGTCGGTGATGATCGCGACCGCCTCCGGATGATTAAGAGTCAGGCCCCGCTGTTGCCGCCGGCGCGCGAGTTCGGCGGCGTAGCTCAGAAGCAGACGCTCCTGCTCATGGGGCGACAAGCGCATGTGTCCTCCTGCGGTCGGTGCGTCGCAATACTGCCACGATCTGCAGTGTGGCACCTCCCACGCCTGCGCCGACTATCGTTCTCGTGGCAGAAACACCGATGACACGAAATCGTCACAGCACTGCCCTATCGTGCCGCACACCTAGTAACCGGCGGGGATGCCGAACACCCGGATGGCATCTCGGTACATGCCGAGTTGCTGGTCCTTGGTCAAGGGCGCGACTTCGGCGATCAGCTGCCCCGCACTGGTAACGGCGCTCATCGCGCCGACCACCGGAAGCCCGGCAACGTTGAAATCGACCGTTGCCCTGCGGATGTGGTTGGCCGACGTCACGATGATCGCGCCACCCGCACCGAGCGAGCGCGCCAGCGGAACCGAGTTCAGCGCGTTGGCTACCGTCGATCCGGCACGGTGCTCTGCGTGAATCCGCTGGGGTGCAACACCGTTGGCTTGCAGCCATCCCTGCATGGCGGCTGCCTCGGTGATGCCGTTCTGTGGGTTGCCGCCGGTGACGATGATGGGCGAGAACGGCGACACGAACGACTGGATCACCGTGGCCTGTAGCCGGTTGATCAACTCCGAGCGCATGCTGCCGTCGGGCAGCAGTCCGTAACCGAGAACGATGATGGCGGTGGACGGGCCTTGGATTGCCGGAAGCGGGTTCGGTGGCGTGAACGACGCAGTCCTGACGGCGTCGAGCAGGCCGTGCACGCCGGCCCGCATGCCTGCATCCATCGCGCCCAGTCGTGAGAGCGCGGCCTCGCGGGTGATCAGGTCGGAGGCGGCATCGGCATAGATCGCTTGCAAAGCCACCGCATTCGGGTCCCCCGGGTCCTGGGCGACGGCTCCGCCGATGTCGGCGAGCGCACCTCGGGCGTCCCCGTCAGCAAATTTTCCCTGGGCACTGTTGAAGAGATCCGCCGCCGAGGCCGAAGCCGTCGCGGTGGGTGAGACGAGGAGGACGAACGTGACGAGGGTGGACAGAAGGGCGGCCAACACCGCTCTGGCCGGATACGGCCGGACATGCGTGTGCATTCTCAACGAGGACCTTTCCGTCGGATTTTTCACTACAAGACTCGTGCGATGGTCCGTGGAGCGTCGGCGGCCAGTGTAGTGGCCCGCCCGGTGGCCCTGCCCGGTTTCGTACCCGGCGGTTTGCTTCACAAATCAGGACAGAACCCGTCCGCAATCGGTGGCATTCTTGTCGTCATGCGAGAAACTTCGGCGCGACTCCTCCGGATGCTCTCACTCCTGCAGACCCGCAAGGAGTGGTCGGGAGCCGAACTGGCCGATCGACTCGGGATCACACCGCGCACCGTTCGCCGGGACGTCGACAAGCTTCGCGACCTCGGTTATCCGGTCGACGCGACCGTCGGCGTCGGCGGCGGATATCAGCTCGGTGCCGGCGCCGAGATGCCGCCTCTGCTACTCGACGACGAGGAGGTTCTGGCGGTGGCACTGGGACTCCAGTCCGGCTCCACCGGTTCGGTGGTGGGCATCGGCGAGGCGTCGATGCGCGCCCTCGCCAAGCTCCGGCAGGTGATGCCGTCGCGGCTTCGGCACCGCCTCGAGACGTTGCAGGTCGACGTGGTGCACCGAGAACCCGCACGGAGCGCCGTCGACGCCCAGGTGCTTTCCGACGTCGCATCTGTGTGCCACAACCACGAGCGGCTCCGCTTCGACTACAACACCCACGACGGCACCGCGAGTCGCCGCGAGGTGGAGCCCTATCGACTCGTTCGGTCCGGGGTCCGCTGGTATCTGGTGGCATGGGATCTCACGCGCGCCGACTGGCGTTCGTTCCGGGTGGATCGGATGACGCCGAAGATTCCGACAGGACCCCGCTTCACGCCGCGTGAGCTCCCACCGGGCGGCGCCGCCGACTTCGTCGCCCGCGGGATCACCCGCGCCGTCACCCGGGTACGCGCGCGAGTGCTGTTGCACGCTCCGATCGGTGAGATCGCACCCATGGTGCACCAAGACTGGGGCACTCTCGAGGAACTGCCGGACGGCCGCTGCGCGGTGGCGCTCGGCGGCGACTCCCTGGCGTCGATAGCCCAGTGGCTCAGCGCTTTCGGTACCGATTTCACCGTCCTCGATCCCCCTGAGCTGCGGGAAGAGTGCCGACGGGTGGGCGAGCGCCATCGCCTCTTCGCCGACCGCTACGGTAACGCCTGACCAAGACGCCGTGCGGTGGTCACCGTGTCCCGGATAACGACGGAGCGACACGGTCGTTGTTCGGCGTCCGAGCAGCGACGAGACGAAAGGTCGGGGTTGTCGGGGATGCAGCACACGATTGTCGAGGAGGGGCGCGCTCGCGCGCCGTCAGGGCCCGAAAACAGCGCGAAAGTGCTTGTGGGGGCCCATGTGGCGCTCGGCGCCGCAACCGTCGTCACCATGCTGTTCTCGCTCGCGTTCCTCTGCACACTCGACAACGGAAACGATCCGTGGACCTGGCCGGCACGGTACTCGTCGGCGTGGTATGTCTGCGCGGCGATTCTCGCCTCGACGGTGTGGGCACTTCTCGTCACCGGTGTGCTGATCTTTCGGCCGGCACGCCGACGCGCACTGGGCACCGCAACCTTCCTCGTCGCTTTGACCCTCGGTATCTGCGCCGTCGTCGGTCTCTTCGGCCCGAACTCTGCGCTTCAGCTCTGGCTGGTGTGCGCGATCAATCTCGCGTATCAGGCTGCGCATCTACGTTCGGCGTGAGATGGAAACGAGGCAAGGCCCCACTCCTGCGGAGTGGGGCCTTGCTCGAACGTCATGTCCCGGCGAACCGGGAAGTCATAGCCGTTCTCAGACCAGGGTGACGCCGGTGGCCTGCGGGCCCTTGTTGCCCTGGCCGATCTCGAACGAAACACGCTGGTTCTCCTCGAGCGTGCGGAAGCCGCCGCTCTGGATCTCCGAGTAATGGACGAACACGTCAGCGCTGCCATCCTCGGGGGCGATGAAGCCGAACCCCTTCTCGGAGTTGAACCACTTCACGATGCCCTCTGCCATGTAAATCTCCTCTAACACAGTTTCTTCTTCAGGTAACCGGCTCGGTTACCTGGGTCATCTGACACGACCGCTTATGACAATTCCTGTGGAGGACGTCCAAACGCTCGCAACCATCGATTTGCGAGCGTGGGAAACACAAACACAAAACTTACGACCTCCAATAGTGAACCACACCCGCGCCCGCTTGTCTCCCCCAACCCCAGAATTTGGGTCGATCAGCGCCCACCTGATGGGATTCGGCACGTCGTGTCGGCGCTCGCCTCGGCCCGAGATACTCACTTCGCTGCCGGCATCCTCCGCAGGATGCGGAACCGCGGCTACGGACGGGTGGCAGCAAGACGCACGAATGCCGCAGCGTCGAGCCTCTCCCCGCGCGTGGACGGCTCGATTCCTGCCTCGACGAGCCTGCGCTCCGCTTCGGCCGGCGATCCGGCCCAGCCACTGAGCGCCGCTCGTAAAGTCTTACGGCGCTGCGCAAATGCCGCGTCGATCACGGCAAACACTCGTCGCCGGTGCTCGTCGTCGATCGGCCACGGAGGTTCTGCGTAACGATCGATCCGCACCAATCCCGACTCCACCTTGGGAACAGGCCAGAAGACCGCTTTGCCCACGGACCCCGCACGGCGGACCGAACCGAAGAAGTTGGCCTTCACGCTCGGCACTCCGTAGGTCTTGCTGCCGGGCGGTGCCGCCAGGCGGTCCGCCACCTCGGCCTGCACCATCACCAGAGCCGTTCGCAGACTGGGTAATTCCGCAAACAGGTGCAGCAGCACCGGCACGGCCACGTTGTACGGCAGGTTGGCGACGAGCGCGGTGGGTTCACCGGGGATCTCGGACGGCTGGACGCGCATCGCATCCGCCCCTACCACGGTCAACCGGTCCGCGAGCCCCGGAGCGCGGGCGGCGACCGTGACCGGCAGCCGCGCGGCGAGGTTGGGATCGATCTCGACCGCAATCACCTTGTCCACCACGTCGAGTAGCGCCAGGGTGAGCGACCCGAGACCGGGCCCGACCTCGAGAACGATGTCGCTGCTCCCCACGCCGGCGGTGGCCACGATACGACGAACGGTGTTGGCGTCGTGAACGAAGTTCTGCCCCAGCTGCTTCGTGGGGCGCACACCGAATTCCTCGGCTAGCGAACGCACTTCGGCGGGGCCGAGCAGAGCAGCCTGCCCTCGGGGAGACTGGCCTCGTTCGACATGGGGTGATTCGGCGTCGGACACCAGGGGAACTTTAACGGACTCCGAGCCTGCCCGAACACGTCGGCCATGCTCCCCAGCCCTGGGTCTGCTGCGTTCGGGACGCGATGGCGATCTGCTCCTCGCGGGTGGCGAGATCGGCCCGCGGTGCGTACCTGAGACCGCCCTGACGCTCCCAGGTGTTCTGGTCGAACTGAACGCCGCCGAAGAAGCCGTTGCCCGTGTTGATGGCCCAGTTCCCGGTGGCTTCACACTGTGCGAGCGCATCCCAGACGGCGCCGTTCTCGACGGGAGGCACCTCCGTGCCCGGTTTCGCGCCGACTCTGATCACCTTGGGCTGCGCGGGCGTGGTGACCGTGGCCGCCACCTGATTGCGGCCCACTTCCTTGCCGTTGACCGTGTTGACCGCAAAGGTGACGTCCTGCACACCCGGCACGCCGGGGTTCTCCACCACGGTGCGGCTCATGTTCATCGTGGGGTCTTCGATCCGCTGCTCCGGCGGCGCCAACGGCAGGGTCTCGACCTTCGTCTCGACTCGGTCGCGGGTGACCGTGACGCCCATACCCTCCGCCAACGGCGTGTCCGCGGGAGGCACGACCGTATCGGACTGTTCGAGAGGCGCACCGTGCGCGGTGAGGAAATCCCCGACCGTCGGTGCCGCCAACCGCACATCCGTCACTGACAGAGCGCCGTCGGTCAGCCTGACCACCATCGGGTTGAGTACCTCCAGCGCGGCGCCGTCGAGGGGCAGACGCTGCGAACGCGACGCGGACACGTGCACGTCCTCGGCGAGTTCCAACTGCTTCAACGCGTCCTCGACGGTGAGCGCCGTGGTCCACACGGTCTTGGGCTGGCCGTCCACGGTCAGGGACACCTCACGTGCGCGGCGCAGAACCACCGTGTCACCGTCGGACAGGGTCGCGTCCCGTTCGGGTGCCACCACGTCGCGCTCGTCGAGCGAGTACCCGGCGTCGGACAGCGCGGCATCGACACTCGTGCTCATGGTGCTCAGCGAGACCTTCTCACCGTCCACGTCGAGTGTGACGGTCTTGTGCCGGACCACGGCCATCACTCCGCCGGCGATCAGTGTGGCGAGAAGCAGCGCGACCACGGTGTACAGCAGCGGCGAGCGGGCCGAGTTGATCTTGGCGAAGGGCGACATCGTGTTCCTTTACTCGAGCCGAGCGGGTCAGCGGAGTCCGAGCTTGCTGGTGCAGGCGGGCCATGCACCCCAGCCCTGCGTCGCCTGGACCTTTTCGGCGACGGAGATCTGCTGCTCGCGCGACGCGAGGTCGGCGCGTGGGGCGTAGGCGGTGCCACCGAACGCTTCCCAGGTGCTCTGCGTGAACTGGAGTCCGCCGTAGAAGCCGTTCCCGGTGTTGATGGCCCAGTTGCCGGTGGCCTCGCAGTGCGCAATGGAGTCCCAGGTCGACGCGTTGGAGATGGCGATCTCCTTCACTCCGACGCGGACGACGGCGGGCGCCGGTTCGCGCAGGATCTCCGACTTCAGTTCCTGGCGGCCTGCCTCGACCCCGTTGACGGTCTTCACTGCGGCCGTCACGGTGCGCTCACCGGGAACGCCCGGGTTCTCGACGACGGTCTTGCCCTTGTCGAGCGCGGGATCGTCCACGCGGTTCTCGGGGGGCGCGATCGGCAGGGTCTCGGTGCGGGTCTCGGTGCGGTCGCGGGTCACGCGGATCTCGGCGCCGTCGACGAGGGGGCTGTCGGCGGGAGGCACGACGGTGTCGGCCTGCTCGAGTGGCGCACCTTTTGCCGCCAGTAGTGCGCCCACGGTGGGGGCGGCGAGGCGGACCTCGGCGATCGGCGCCCCGCCGTCGGCAACCTTGACGAGCTTGGGCTCGACGACGTCCAGCTCGGCACCTTCGAGCGGAAGGCGCTGCGAACGCGACGCCGAGACGTGCACGTCGTCGGCCAGTTCGAACTGCTTCAGGGCGTCGTCCACGGTGAGCGCCGTGGTCCACACCTTCTTCGGCTCTCCGTCGACGGTGAGCGTGACCTCACGGGCGCGCCGCAACACGACGGTGTCACCTTCGGAGATCGAGGCGCCGGCAGCAGGCGCGACAGCGTCACGCTCGTTGAGGGTGTACCCGGCGTCGTCGAGGGCCCCGCTCACATCGGTAGCCATGGTGCCGAGCGACATGCTCTCGCCGTCGACGTCGATTGTGACGGTCTTGTGCCGGGCTACGGCCAGGGCGCCACCGACGACGAGGGTCGCAAGCAGTGCGGCGACCACCACGTAGAGAAAGGGCGATTTGGCGTTGTTAAGTCTGGCGAGTACTGACACATCAAGTCCCAAAGGCTGGCGAAAGTTTGATCACGGTACGGTAACGAATCGGCCTTGCTATGGCAACTTTGCAGCCTGTACCTGCTACCTAGATCACAAAAAGATTGAGATCGGACATGGTTTTCGACTGGAACGCGAAAACGCGTCGAATTCGGGCCACCCGCGGTGACGCAGTATCTTGCGTCTGCACCAACAGCCCGGAAGCGACCGGGCACCTGTCATAGAAAGCTGGGGTTCCGTGCACAGCAGATCCGATCGACTTCTGAGACACGTCAGACGTCCGAGAGTGCCCGCGGTGATCGCCGCGCTGACGCTGCTCGTCACACTCGTCGCGCCAGGCCTCGCAGCCGCGCACCAGCCCGATCCGAACGGCGCGCAACCGCCCGCCCCGGGCAACAACTACATCATCGCCACCGATATCACGTTCGCGCCGTTCGAGTTCCAGGACGAGTCCGGCAAGCTCGTCGGCATCGACATGGATCTGCTCGCGGCTATCGCCGAAGACCAGGGATTCGACTACACCGTCAACGCGGTCGGATTCGACGCCGCACTACAGGCGGTCACGGGCGGGCAGGCCAACGGAATGATCGCCGGGATGTCGATCACCGACGCCCGCAAGGCCACATTCGACTTCTCCGACCCGTACTTCGAGTCGGGCGTCCAGATGGGCGTGCTCGAGGACGACGACTCGATCACCTCGTATGAGGATCTGCGCGGCAAGTCGGTCGCAGTCAAGAACGGCACCGAGGGTGCCACCTACGCGGAGTCCATCAAGAATCAGTACGGCTTCACCACCAAGTACTTCGCCGACTCGTCGAGCATGTTCGACGAGGTGCGCACCGGTAACTCGGCCGCCGTGTTCGAGGACTACCCCGTACTGGCTTACGGCATCAAGCAGGGCAACGGATTCAAGACCGTCACCGACAAGGTTCCGGGCGCAAGTTACGGCTTCGCCGTGGCCAAGAGCCAGAACGCGCAGCTGCTGCAGCAGTTCAACGCCGGGCTCGCCAACCTGAAGGCCAGCGGCCAGTACGACGAGATCCTCGCCCGGTACCTCGACACCGACGCGAGCACAGACGACAATTCCATTCTCGGATTGATCAAGAGCACCTACCCGCTGTTGCTCGAGGGACTGTGGCTCACGATCGTCCTCACCGTGGTCTCGATCGCGATCGCTCTCATGCTGGGCGCGATCTTCGGCCTGTTCCGGGTGTCGACCAACATCGTGCTGCGCGGAATCGGCACCACCTACGTCGACGTCTTCCGCGGAACGCCGTTGCTGGTGCAGGCCTTCTTCATCTACTTCGGCATTCCGGCGGCACTCGACTTCCAGATGTCGGCGTTCACCGCCGGCATCATCACCCTGAGTCTCAACGCGGGCGCCTACATGGCGGAGATCGTGCGCGGCGGCATCCTGTCGGTCGACAAGGGCCAGATGGAAGCGTCGCGAAGCCTCGGAATCAGTTATCTGAAGTCGATGCAGAAGGTGGTGATGCCGCAGGCCGTGCGCACCATGATCCCGTCGTACATCAATCAGTTCGTGATCACCCTGAAAGATACGTCGATCCTGTCCGTGATCGGGCTGGCCGAGCTCACGCAGACCGGGCGCATCATCATCGCCCGCAACTACCAGTCCTTCAACATGTGGCTGATCATCGGCGTCATGTACTTCATCATCATCATGGCGTTGACCAAGCTGTCGAATCGCCTCGAGAAGAGGATCAATCGATGACCGAATCGAACCCGACCCCGACGGCCACCACCGAGCCGAAGATTCGCGTGCGCGGTCTGAAGAAGTCGTTCGGTGACAACGAGGTACTCAAAGGCATCGACGTCGAGGTTCAGAGCGGCGAAGTGGTCTGCGTGATCGGCCCGTCCGGCTCCGGCAAGAGCACCTTCCTGCGCTGCCTCAATCGGCTCGAGGACATCACCGGCGGCAGCGTTGTCGTCGACAACTTCGACGTGAGCGACAAGAAGATCGACATCGACCGGGTGCGTCAGCACATCGGCATGGTGTTCCAGCACTTCAATCTGTTTCCGCACATGACGGCAATAGAGAACGTGATGCTGGGACCCGTCCAGACAAAGCGGGCAACCAAGGAGGAAGCACGGGCAACGGCGGTCCGCCTGCTCGATCAGGTCGGGCTCGCCGAGAAGGCGGACGCCAAGCCCGCGAGCCTGTCCGGCGGGCAGAAGCAGCGGGTCGCGATTGCGCGCGCTCTCGCCATGAACCCGGACATCATGCTGTTCGACGAGGCCACCAGCGCCCTCGACCCGGAGATGGTCGGGGAGGTGCTGCAGGTGCTGCGCGACCTCGCGAAGGGTGGCATGACCATGGTGGTGGTGACGCACGAGATGGGCTTCGCCCGGGAGGTCGCGGATCGGGTGATCTTCATGGCGGACGGTTACGTGGTGGAGGAGGGCACACCCGAGCAGATCTTCGGGAGTCCCCGTGAGGCCCGTACCCAGGACTTCTTGAACAAGGTCCTCTGACACGAAAGTGGCAGAGGACGCCCGAGGCGTCCTCTGCCACTTTCAGCGAGGTCAGACGCGCGCGGTGTCCTTCGCCGCCCAGGGCAGCTTGGCACCGAGGAGTCCGTCGACGCCGTACGCGCCGGACCCGACCACTGCAAGAAGCAGAGAGCTGACGCCGAGAGCGAGGACCAGTTCGTATCCGCCCTCACTGGCGAAAATGCCCTTGTCGATGTGCGCGATGAAGAACGCGCCCACCATGTCGAGGAACAGCAGGATGCCGAAGATCGGCACCGCAGCGCCGACGATCAGTGCGAGACCGCCGATGATCTCGAGCCAGGTGACCACGAACGCCGAGATACCGGGGAGTGGGACACCCATGCTTTCGAATCCGGCCGTCTGCTTGTCCAGCCCGTTGGTGAAGGCCTTCTGCCAGCCGTGAGCGAGGAAGATGATTCCGATGCCCACCCGGGCGATGAGGATTCCGAGATTGCGAACTGCGGGGTTGTTCATGACCGTGCCTTTCATCGAGGCGTCCCCGCGGATCGGGACGACCGTTACGTGACGGCCATCAGCCTAGAATGTCTTAGTTGAAACTTCAACCTAGGCCTGCGGCCCTGTGAATGGTTAACGAGTCCAGGGACTCGTCAACCACTCACGGGCCGGAGGCCGTAGACCCGCTCGGCGGTGACCGTCGACGCCCGTGCCAGCGCTTGCGGCTCCTCACCGCGAACCTCTGCCAAAGCACGCACCGTGTAGGGCAGGCAATACGGCTCGTTGGGCGCGCCCCGGAACGGGTGCGGGGTGAGGAACGGGGCGTCCGTCTCCACGATGAGCTGGTCGGCGGGCACGAGGAGAGCCGCCTCTCGCAACGCCTTCGCGTTCTTGAAGCTGACGGTGCCCGAGAAACTGAGCACGTACCCCGCGTCGATGCACTCACGCGCCATGGCCGCATCCGACGAGAAGCAATGGAACACCACCGTGTCGGGCGCCCCCTCCTCGCGCAGCACGTCCAGCAGCGCCTGATCTGCGTCCCTGTTGTGGATCATCAGCGTTTTTCCGAGCCGTTTCGCCAGGTCGATGTGCCATCGGAAACCCTCTTCCTGCTCCGGCACGGTGGCGCAGCCGTCGAGCTTCCCGGGCCAGTAGAAGTCGAAGCCCGTCTCCCCGACCGCCACCACCCGCGGATCGCCGGCCAATCGCTCGATCTCGGCCTTCGTGCCATCGTCGAGGACGTTTGCCCTCGTCGGATGAATGGCGACGGCCGCATACACCCGCGCATCCCAGTTGGCCGCATCGACGGCGAACCGTGCGGCATCCAGGTCGTCGGCCACGGTGACCACTCGCTCCACACCGACAGCGGCCGCCCGGTCCACGATCTTCCGGACACTCGCCGCATCCGAGGCTCCGCACGCGTCGAGATGAGTGTGAGCGTCGACGAGCGGAAACAGTGGCTGGGGCGCTTCGGGTGCGGGACGGTCTTTGCTCATGCGCACATTGTCGACGGCGACACCGCGTGAACGCCAACACCCCGGTCTCGCGGCCGGTCGAAGCGGCGTTTACACCAATCTGCGCGTCGCGGAACCGCGGGGCGCAGATAGAGTGGTCGCACCATGAATGCTGCTGACTCCACCGCTTCGCGGCCACCTTTCTATCTGACGACGGCGATCGCGTACCCCAACGGCGTCCCGCACATCGGTCACGCGTACGAGTACATCTCCTCGGACGCGCTGGCACGGTTCAAGCGCCTCGACGGGTTCGACGTCTTCTTCCTGACCGGAACCGACGAGCACGGCCTGAAGATGCAGCAGACGGCGATCAAGGAAGGTATCGACGTCCGCGAGCTCGCCGCCAGGAACTCCGACGTGTTCGAGGCTCTCGACAAGACCTTGAACATCTCGTACGACCGGTTCATCCGGACAACGGACACCGATCACGAAGAAGCCAGCAAGGCGATCTGGCAGAAGATGCTCGAGCGAGGTGACATCTACCTCGACACCTACTCGGGCTGGTACTCGGTGCGCGACGAGGCCTTCTACACCGAGGCCGAGACGACACTTCAGGAGGACGGCTCGCGGTTGTCCACCGAGACCGGGACGCCGGTCGAATGGACGGAGGAGTCGACCTACTTCTTCAAGCTGTCCGAGTACCAGGACAAGCTGCTGCGGTTGTACGAGGAGAACCCGGACTTCATCGCGCCGGCGACACGTCGTAACGAGATCGTCAGCTTCGTCAAGGGCGGCTTGAAGGACCTGTCGATCTCACGCACCACCTTCGACTGGGGTGTCCCGGTTCCCGGCCACCCCGAGCACGTCATGTACGTGTGGGTGGACGCCCTCACCAACTACCTCACCGGTGCGGGCTACCCCGACACGGAGTCGGAGCAGTTCGGCAAGTTCTGGCCCGCGAATCTCCACATCATCGGCAAGGACATCACCCGGTTCCACACCGTGTACTGGCCGGCATTCCTCATGTCGGCGGGAATCGAGTTGCCGAAGCGGGTCTTCGTGCACGGGTTCCTCTACAACAAGGGCGAGAAGATGTCGAAGTCGGTCGGCAACGTCGTCGACCCGGTCGCCATGGTCGAGCAGTACGGACTCGACGCCGTCCGCTTCTTCCTGCTGCGGGAGATCTCGTACGGGCAGGACGGCAGCTACAGCCACGAGGCCATCGTCACGCGGATCAACGCCGACCTGGCCAACGAGCTGGGCAACCTGGCGCAGCGCTCGCTGTCGATGGTGGCGAAGAACTGTGACGCCCAGGTTCCGGTGCCGGGTGAGCTGACCGACGAGGATTCGGCGATGCTCGCCTCGGCGGACGCCCTGCTGGCCAAGTGCCGTGCCGAATACGACGTCCAGGCGTTGCATCTCGCGCTGGAGGCGATCTGGTCGGTTCTCGGTGAGACCAACCGGTACTTCTCGAAGCAGGAACCGTGGGTGCTGCGCAAGACCGACCCCGAGCGGATGGCCACCGTGCTGTACGTGACGCTCGAGGTGGTGCGCATCGTCGGAATTCTGGTGCAACCGGTGATGCCGAATGCGGCGGAAAAGATTTTGGACCTGCTGGGCCAGAAAGCGGAGGCCCGCCAGTTCACCGACCTCGCCACCCGCATCGTTGCGGGCACGCCACTGCCCGCACCGTCGGGCGTTTTCCCTCGTTACGTGGACGAGTGAGCCGTGCAGGGCCCGAGTTGTCGGACCCTGCATGCACACTCTCACCCATGACGGCGAATAGAACATACATTCGATCTCTACACGGCGGATTCGGCAGTAGTGGATCCGGAACGGGAGCGCGCGTGTTCGACGACGAAGTGAGCCCGCCGGCGGCGGCCGCCGTCCACACCCTTCTGGGAGAGTTGTCGGCCGCGTACGAGCGCGGCTGGCAACCTGCCGACGTCCTCCATCTGGCGCGGAGATCGAAGGAGCCGGCCGACGCGCCGCTCGCGGCAGCACTCGTCCTGCACGAGGCGGAGCGGACCCGCGCCCAGGATCGGGCGCCCCACGACTGGCTCGATCAACTCCGTACCATCGCCGAGCAGTACCCCGCGGCTTCGGATCTGGCGCAGCGCATTTCGGATCGAGTCGGTGAGGCGATGGACGACATGTCCGACGACGCGGGCGTGCGCGCCCTGGCTGCGGGGTTGCTCTTCGAGGACCCTTACCACTCGGTCTACCAGTTGACCGACCTCTCCTTGGCCTGGACCGATCTGCCCGGGTGGACCGTCCTCACTCCCCCGCCGTCCACCTGGCCCCGCGTTCGGGTCGAGGTCACCGGGTCGGTCGCGAGCGGGAACACCGAGGCCGACGCCAAGGTACTCAACAGGATTCGGGGACTGCTCGCCAAGGCAGAGGCCACCGACTTCGCCGAGGAAGCCGAAATTTTCACCGCGAAGGCCCAGGAGTTGATGACCCGCTACGCCATCAATGCCGCCCTCCTCCACACCCAGAACGGCTCGGGAAACACCGCTGTCCACAGTCGCCGGATCCATCTCGAAAATCCGTACGTCAAGGAGAAGGTGCACCTGCTCACCGAGATCGGTGACTCCAACCGGGTGCGGACGGTGTGGTTCAGTTCGCTGGCCATCGCCACAGTGGTGGGAACACCACTCGACCTGCAACAGGTCGACATGCTCTTCACTTCACTGCTGGTGCAGGCCACGCGGGCAATGCAATTCGCTGATGCGCAGAGTCGCAGCGGGTCCCGCACCACGTCGTTTCGTAAAGGTTTCCTCGCAGGGTTCGCGAGTCGGATCGGTCAGCGGTTACGCGACGCCGACAGTAGGGCGACAGTCGAGGCCGCGGACGAGGCGTCGATCCCGGTCGACGACCTCCTGCCGATTCTCGCCACGAAATCCGAAGCTGTCGACGCGGAGTTCGACCGCCTGTTTCCGCGTACTCGCAAAGCCCGCGGAAGGGCGGTGGACGCGCACGGTTGGTACGCCGGGCAGGCGGCCGCCGACGATGCCACCCTCGCACCCGGCGAGCGGGCACTTCGGCGGTAGTGCCACCGTCGGGGTGGCCCTACTCCTTGCGCGAAGCCAGGACGGTTTCGTACAACTCGCGTTTCGACACGCCCGGGGTCGCAACCAACGCGCAGGCGTCCTTCAGCCGGGTGCCGTCGGCAACGAGTCGTTCCACCTCGTCGACGAGGTCTGCGGGATCGGAGGCCACGATGGTGGCCCCTTCCACGACCACGGTGATCTCGCCGCGCACCCCCTCGGCCGCCCATTCGGCGAGTTCCGAGAGGGTGCCGCGGCGTACCTCCTCGTAAGTCTTGGTCAGTTCGCGGCAGACGGCGGCGCGCCGGGTGCCGCCGAGAACCTCGACGGCGTCGGTGAGACAGTCGGCCAGCCGGTGCGGTGCCTCGAAGAACACGCACGCCCGCGATTCGTTCACCAACTCCCGCAACCACGTCTTGCGCTGGCCCTGTTTGCGGGGCGGGAAGCCGTCGAAACAGAAGCGCTCCACCGGGAGCCCGGAGAGGGCCAGTGCCGTCGTCACCGCCGACGGTCCCGGCAGGCAGGTCACTGCCAGGTCCTCGGCGACACACGCCGACACCAGCCGGTAGCCGGGGTCACTCACCGAGGGCATCCCCGCATCGGTCACGAGGAGCACCGTCTTACCCGCCGCAACATCGGCGACGAGCGCAGGCAGTCGTGCCACCTCCACCTGGTCGTAGAAACTGACCACCTTTCCCGTGATGGTCACGTCGAGCGCCGAAGCCAGAGCCTTGGTGCGACGGGTGTCCTCGGCGGCGACGACGTCGGCGGTTTCCAGCGCCGTACGCAGCCGGGGCGAGGCGTCACCCACGTCCCCCATCGGCGTTGCGGCGAGCACGAGGCGACCAGTCATGACCCACAGCCTACGATTGCCGCGTGACGATGTTGACGGACGAGCGACCGACGCCCTCCGCACGACACTCGGCGGTGGTCAGCCCGGCACCCCTCACCCCTCCCCGCAGCTTCGGTCCCGTGGACCGTGCCCGCGGCTGGGTGGTGACCCTGTTCGTCACGGCGATCGCGGCGATCACCCGGTTCACCATGCTGGGATACCCCACGGACGCGGGCACACCCGTGTTCGACGAGAAGCATTACGCGCCACAGGGCTGGCAGGTTCTCACCGGCGGCTGGATAGAAGACAACCCCGGGTACGGCCTGGTGGTGCATCCGCCGATCGGGAAACAACTGATCGCGATGGGCGAGGCGATCTTCGGCTACAACGGCTGGGGGTGGCGGTTCGCGTCGGCGGTGGCGGGCACGATCCTGGTTCTGCTCGTCATTCGCATCGTCAGGCGATTGAGCCGGTCCACACTCCTCGGCGGTCTCGCGGGCATCCTGCTCGTCGCGGACGGTGTCACCTTCGTGTCCTCCCGCCTCGGCATGCTCGACATCTTCCTGGCCCTGTTCGCCGTCGCCGCCCTCGGATGTCTGGTCGTGGACCGCGACCAGGTTCGCGAGCGAATGGCCCGCGTGTACGACGAAGGGCGGATCGGCGACAGCGAGTGGGGGCCGCGTCTGGGTGTCCGGTGGTGGCGTTTCGGTGCCGGAATCATGTTGGGCCTGGCGTGCGGAACCAAGTGGTCGGGCATCTACTTCATCGTCTTCTTCGGGCTGCTCAGCGTGTTGTTCGATGTGGCGGCCCGACGAACCTACGGGGTGCAGCGGCCCTGGTTCGGCGCCGCTCTCCGCGACGTCGGCCCCGCACTGTATGCGCTCGTCGTCGTCCCGCTGTTCGTCTATCTCGGCAGTTACTGGGCATGGTTCGCGAGCGAGACCGGGGTCGATCGGCACGCGGTGGGCAACGAGATCGGAACCGGTGGAACCTGGTCGTTCCTCCCGTCCGCGCTGCGGTCGCTGTGGTATTACAGCGGCAACGTCCTCCAATTCCACGAAGGTCTCACCAACTCCGCGGGCAACCATCACCCGTGGGAGTCGAAACCGTGGACGTGGCCGATGGGTCTTCGCCCGATGCTCTACTACTTCGCCGAGGGCGGCCATGTGTCCGGATGCAGCGCGTCCAGCTGCGTCAAGGTGGTCATGCTCGTCGGCACGCCCGCGATGTGGTGGCTCGCGGTGCCGATGCTAGCCTGGGCGCTGTGGCAAGCAGTGGTCCGCAAGGACTGGCGATATGCCACCGTGCTCACCGGCTACGGCGCCGCCTTTCTCCCGTGGCTCACCACCCTCGACCGCCAGATGTACTACTTCTACGCAGTCGCCCTTGCGCCGTTCATGGTGATGGGTATCGCCCTCGTCCTCGGCGACATCCTCGGCAGGGCCACGTCGTCCTACGAACGACGCGGCACCGGTCTCCTCGCCGTCTGCCTCTACGTGGGACTGGTGGTGGCCAACTTCATCTGGCTGTGGCCCATCCTCACCGGTTTGCCGATCACACCCGAGATGTGGCAAAACCAGCTCTGGCTACCCAGCTGGCGCTGAACCGGAACCCCCGCGCCGGTTCTTCACGGAACTGGGCGAGCGGCGTCGTTTCGCCACCGCTTTCCGGAGTTCCCGCCGCATCTCCCTGGCGTCGACCACGATCGGGTCGCGCGAGAGATCCTTGTACAGCGACACGCACAGACCGATCATCACGATCACGAACGGTGCGGCCGCGATGATCGTCATCGTCTGCAGTCCGTCGAGGGCGGTATCACCACCGGTCCACAGGATCAGGGCAGCCACCCCACCGGTCAGCGAACCCCAGAAAACGACCACCCAGCGCTGCGGATCGAGCGAACCGCGCTGCGAGAGGGTACCCATCACCATCGATGCGGCATCCGCGCCGGACACGAAGAAGATGGCGACGAGCACCATCACCAGAACGGTGGTGATGCCGGTGAGCGGCAGGTGGTCGAGCATCCCGAACAGCTGCCCTTCCTGGGTGTCCTGCCCGGCGAGGTCGATACCGTCGCGCTGCTCACCGATACCCGCGCCGCCGAAGATGGCGAACCAGACGAGGCTGACCACACTCGGAACCAGAATGACTCCGAAAACGAACTGGCGAATGGTCCGGCCGCGGCTGATGCGTGCCAGGAACATGCCGACGAACGGGGTCCACGAAATCCACCAGGCCCAGTAGAAGATGGTCCACGACGACAACCACTCACCGGTCGAGGGATCGGAGGACGCCCCGGTTCTCGCCGACATCTGCGCCAGTTCGGCAGCGTAGGCACCGATCGTCGTCGGCAGCAGGTTCAGGATCAGGACCGTCGGACCCACCACGAACACGAACAGCGCCAGCACGACGGCAAGCACCATGTTGGTGTTGGACAGCCACTGGATGCCCTTCGCGACACCCGACACCGCGGAGGCGACGAACGCCAAAGTCAGCAGTGCGACAATCGCGACGAGCAGGAAGGTGCTCACCTCCGACATCCACCCGACGACCTGAAAACCGGAGCCGATCTGAAGGGCCCCCAGACCCAGCGAGGCAGCGGTACCGAACAGTGTCGCGAAGATCGCGAGCACATCGATGAACTTGCCGATCGGACCTTCCGCGCGCCGACCGAGCAGAGGTATGAACGCCGAGCTGAACAGCTGCTTGCGACCCTTGCGGTACGAACCGTACGCGATCGACAGGCCGACCACGGCGTACATCGCCCAGGGGTGCAGGCTCCAATGAAACATGGTGGTAGCCATCGCGGTTCCGATTCCACCGTCGCTGCCGGGGGGCGGCGTGACATAGTGCGCGAGCGGCTCGGCGACACCGAAGAACATCAGCCCGATACCCATGCCCGCGCTGAACATCATCGCGATCCAGCTGACCGTCCGAAACTCCGGCTTCTCGCCGTCCTTACCGAGCGGAATGTGACCGAACCGGCTGAATGCGAGCCACAACGAGAAGAGCACGAAACCGGACGCCGACAGAACGAACAGCCATCCGAGATCGGTGACCAACCACGAAAGGGCCTTGCCGGTAGTCGAATCGAGATTGTCGGGGGCCGCGAGACCCCACACGACGATCAGCGCCACCGCCGCGGCAGCGACGGAAAACACGACGTAGTCGGTGCGAACACCGATCCGCTTCAGCCCACCGGATGCAAGCACATTCGGAGCCTCGGATGGGTGATCCGGCAGATCAGTATTCATTGCCATGAACAACTACGTTGGTCACTGACGGAAGTAAAAGCAAGCTGGGGTGCGCGCCGACCCCTGCCCGAGAGCCGGCGTGCGCGTGCAGTCACACCGCGGCTTTGCCCCATCCCGAACCCCGTCCGATCAGACCGTCGATACCGAGGCGCCCGGCGCCGATGACGGCGAGAAGCAGCGAGCCCACGCCTAATGCCACCACGAGTTCGTAACCGCCCTCCGAAACGAAGACACCCTTGTCGGCGTGCACGAGGATCAGCGCACCGAGCATGTCGAGGAACAGAAGAAATCCGGCCACCGGTGTGGCCAATCCCACGATGAGCGCGAATCCGCCCGCAAGTTCGATCGTCGCTGCCGCTATCGCCGAGATGTCGGGAAGTGGTACTCCCATGTCGGCGAACGACTCCTGCGTCGCGTTCACCCCGTATTCGAAGAACTTCTGCCAGCCGTGCGCGACGAAAACGACGCCCAGACCGATGCGTGCGATCAGGATGGCGAGGTCACGGAACAGTGCGGAGGCCATACCGAGTGTTCCCCTTTCTGGAATCGCTTCTTCTGGATGAAGCCCAGCTCAACCGGCGCCGCGGAGAGCCGACTGCACGAAGTCGAGGATTTCGTCGTCGGAGACGCCCAGCTTGCGCAGTTCCTGCACATATCGGGTGGCCGCCTTCTCGGCACCGACACGGATCGGGTCGCCACCGCCTGCGATGAAGGTGCCCTGCTTGCCCCGGCTTTCGATCACACCCTGCTCACCGAGTTCGCGGTACGCCTTCGCAACGGTATTCGGGGCCAGCCCTACCTCGACGGCCAGAGCGCGGACTGTCGGGATCTTCGTGCCGGCGATCAGCCGACCGGTGCGCACCTGCTCGATGATCTGTAGCCGCAACTGGTCGAACGGGGCGGTCGACGAATCCGGATCGATGTCGATGTGCACGGCCGCCGCCACCTCCGTTGTTCCAGGCGTTGTATCAGACCGTAGTAGGGAGGGCACGGCGCCGCAATGGCTGGCGGCGAACGCCACCGGTCACAGCGCCGCGACAGCGTCCTCGACCGGGGTCGGCCCGGACGTCAGCATGAGGGTCTTCCTCGCAGTACTCGGATCGTCGAGAAGTGCCACGACCACGGCCGCGACATCGGCACGCGGCACGGTGCCACGTTCGAGCGGTGGGGCGGCGAGGGTGACGTGCCCCGTCGGTTCGTCGTCGGTCAACCCACCGGGCCGCAGAATCGTCCAGTCCAGGTAGGTGCGGGCCCGGAGATCTTCTTCGGCCGAGGTCTTGGCGACGAGGTAGGCGGCGAACACGTCGTCGGTGCCCTCCGGGATCGGCTCACCGGCACCGAACGAGCTGACCTGAACGAACCGGCGTACCCCGGCCTTCTCGGCGGCTTCGGCGAGCAGCACCGCGGCGCCGCGGTCAACGGTGTCCTTGCGCTCCGCTCCGCTGCCCGGGCCGGCGCCGGCCGCGAACACGGCAGCGTCCGCGCCGAGCAGAACCTTCGCGACGTCGTCGACCGTCGAGTTCTCGAGGTCGATGACCACCGGCTCGGCGCCCAGCGCTGCCACGGCGTGTTCGTGATCCGGATTGCGGATCAGGGCCACCGCGCGGTCTCCTCTCGCGGTCAACAGCTTGGTCAGGTGGCGGGCGATCTTCCCGTGCCCACCCGCGATGACGATGCGGCGTGGTGTGCTGTTCGAGTGCTCGGCCATGGTCGATCTCCCTCTGTCGTCGACTGATCCACGTATGCGACTGTTCCACTGACGCACAGTGTCTATTGACGCACTGTATTTATTGATGCACAGTGCAGCGCACGGTACCGGCTCATTTGTTCCGGGTGCAGAATGTTCTGCATGGCGAACACCGCGACGATCTACCACAACCAACGCTGCAACACCTCCCGCACCGTCCTGGGACTGATCCGGGACGCCGGCATCGAACCCACCGTCGTGAAGTACCTCGAGACGCCGCCCACACGGGACGGTTTACGCAAGCTGCTCGACGACGCCGGGCTGAAGCCGAGCGAGGCGATCCGGAAGAAGGAAGCGATCTACAAGGAGTTGTCGCTGGCTCAGGCGTCGGAGGACGAACTGCTCGATGCCATGATCGAGCACCCCATCCTCATCGAGCGTCCGATCGTCGTGACGGACAAGGGCACTGTCCTGGCTCGCCCGGCCACGAAGGTCACCGAGATCCTGTAGGCGCTGCGCGCCCGTGCGCCTTTCTGGTTGCTGGGACTACCAAAAAGGCGCACGGGCCCGGAGGGCCTACAGCGGGTCGCGGGCCACGGGACAGGACATGCAGCGCGGCCCACCGCGGCCCGACCCCAGTTCGGAGCCGGCGATCCGCAGCACCTCGATGCCCGACGCTTCGAGGCGGGCGTTGGTCTCGGCGTTGCGCTCGTAGGCGACGACGACGCCGGGGGCGAGCGCGAGGGTGTTGTTTCCGTCGTCCCACTGTTCGCGTTCTGCGGTGACGTTGTCGAGTCCGGTATCGATGACCCGCAACTTCCCGATGCCCATGGCGTCGGCGGCAGCGAACAGGAAGGGGTCGGCCCCCCGGATGGACACGCCCTTGTCCTCGCGGTGAATGGTGAACGCCGACAACGTGTCCTGGATGACGGGGTACATCACGACCGCGTCGTGGTCCACCATGGTGCAGACGGTGTCGAGATGCATCGACGCCCTCGACTGCGCGATCGGCACCACCAGTACCGTATGGGCGAGCTCGTCCTCGAATACGCTGCGCGCGAGTGCCTCCGCACCGGCCGGGGTGGTGCGCTCCCCGACCCCCACGGCGACGACACCGGGCGCGAGCAGCAGGACGTCGCCGCCTTCGACGGGGGCGGTGTGTGATTCGTAGGCGCGCCGGGCGCCACGGAACCGCGGGTGGTGCGCGTAGATGATGTCGGTGAGCGACGTTTCCCGCACACGCGCCGGTAACGCCAGCGAGGTGATGGCCACCCGCGGACCGATCCAGACCGACGAGTCCCGGGTGAACAGCAGATTGGGCAGCGGGTCGATGACGAAGTCGCCGCCGTGATGCATGCGCCGGACCAGCGACGCACTGCTCGCCGCGACCGGTAGTTCGTCGAAGGTCATGCCCGCGGTGAGAATGGTGGACAGGTCCTGGGCCGGCACACCGCGCAGGTGGGCGGCCAGTTCCTGGGCGAGCGTATGCCCGAGCTTGCGGGGATCCACCGCAGCACCGATCCCTTGCATGCGCGCCGCACCACTGGCCGCGAGGGTCTCGGTGAGCAGTTCGGACAACAGCAGTACCTCGACACCCCGGCTGCGCAGCACGTCGGCGAACGCATCGTGTTCCTCCTGCGCGCGGTCGACCCAGGGCAGCCCGTCGAAGAGCAGTTGGTCGTTGTTGCGGGGCGTGAGCCGCTTCAGTTCGTCGCCGGGCCGGTGTAGAAGGACGGCACGAAGCTGCCCCACTTCGGAGTTGGCTCCCAACGGCGCAGAACCGGACGCGTTCATGCCTAGACGGTAATGCGGCCGGGCCCCGTAGGCACGTCAAACACTCCGCCGCCGAACACGTCACAGCGTGCCGGAGCGAGTAGCGTGAGACGGCGGAGGTAACTCATGGAGGAAGAGTCGAGGCGATCGACTGCGACGGCCGGTCCACCGGTTTCGGCGACCGCAGCCGGACCGGCTGTGCCACCTGCCTTGGCCCCGTTCGCGGGACGGTGGGTGGGAGCCGGCGAAGGTGCCTATCCCACGATCGACGACTTCGGCTACACCGAGGAGATCGAGTTCACGGCGAGCGGTAAGCCGTTCCTCGCGTATCGGTCCCGGACGTGGGCGGCCGACGACGGGCGTCCGTTGCATTCCGAGTCCGGTTTCCTGCGGCTCGTCGCCGAGGACGAGGCAGAACTTCTCCTTGCCCAGCCCACCGGTTTCGTCGAGATTCATCGGGGCCAGATTCGGGAGGGCACCATCGAGTTGTCGATGTTGTCGCTGTGCGCGTCTCCGGACGCGAAGCCGGTGCACAGTGTGCGGAGGAGATTGTCGGTGCGCGGTGGCGATCTCACGTACGACCTGTGGATGGCGCACGGTCCCACTCCGCTCACCCACCACCTGCACGGTCACCTCCGCCTCGACTGACCTCGAGTATTGTTCGGGTATTCCCGGTGAAAGGTGCCCGATGTGGAGATGCCCGAATGGAAAGCCAAGGAGCTCACACCCGGCCAGCTGTCGGAGCGCAGCGGTGTGGCGGTGTCCGCTCTGCACTTCTACGAGCGTGAAGGCCTCATCAGTAGTCGCCGCACCAGCGGCAACCAGCGGCGGTACCGTCGGGACACGCTCCGGCGGGTCGCGTTCATTCGCATCGCCCAGCGGGTGGGAATACCCCTCGCCGAGATCCGGGACGCCCTTGCCACTCTGCCGGAGGGCCGGACGCCGACCCGCAAGGACTGGGAGAGGTTGTCGACGCGGTGGCATGCAGACCTCGATCAGCGAATCGAGCAACTGGTCCGCCTACGCGACAACCTGACGGGGTGCATCGGGTGCGGATGCCTCTCGCTGGGCAGTTGCGCGATCGTCAACAGTCACGATCGACTCGGCACTGCAGGGCCCGGGGCGCGGACGCTCGACGTCGAGCTGAACACCTGCCCCTAGGGACGTGGTCAGCTGTCGCCGAGCCACTTCTCGACGGCATCGCGGTCCTGACCCACCATGTCGCGGACGAGCTTTTTGATGAGTGATTCGATCTGACCACCGACTAGAGGAATCTTCACCTCGACCGACCCGATGAGCTTCAACACCGAGCCTTCCCCCGACGCACGGAGCACCGAGGCACACTCGATGCGGACCGGAATGCCGGTGGAACTGCCGCGAATCCGTCCGTCGGCCCGGTTCCCGTCGAGAGGTCCCCATTCGTCGGCGCGTTCGACCTTCAGCTCGCCCGAGACCACTTTGCGGACCAGCCCGGGAAGCGAAGAGGCACTGATGCTGTCGCGCATCGTCGCCGTCAGGGTTCCGGGCCCGCCACTCTCGTCCAGGGTCAGCTTCTCGGGTGCCTCTTCGAACCGGTGCCGCCAGAACACCGGGTCGGTCAGCGTCGCGTGGACGCGGTCCACGGGGTACCCGATGTCTTCCGAATATTCGAAGCGTTTCGCCATGACGGCAGCCTACGACAAGCGCACTCGTCGAGCAGGGGTGTGAAGGCGTCGCCCGCCGAGTCCGGGGCAATCCGTCGAATCAGGGGTGTGAACTACGCGTCGGGTCCACACTGGAAAAGCACCAGTTGAGGCAACTCGATCAACCGAATGAGGGTGGGCATGGCCGATGGCGAACCGCTGATACCACCGAGTGCCGTCGACGTCGATTTCTCCGACATCGCCTGGGGAGCGGACCGTACGATGTCCGACTTCGAGACCGGGATGTGGCGGATGGAGGAGGTACAACCGAAGCTGCGTTCGCCGATCGTCGCGGTCGATGTACTCGACGGACCGCCGGACTGGGACCGGTTGGTGCGCGCGCACGAGTGGGCCTCGCACATGGTGCCCCGGATCCGGATGCGCGTGGTCGAGCCCACGCTGCGGCTGGGTAACCCGATGTGGTCGGTGGACCCGGAATTCGACCTCGACTATCACCTCACCCGGGTGCGGTTACCCGAACCCGCGACGTTCGACCACGCCCTGCGGATGTGCCGTCGGATGGCCACCGAACCCTTCGATCGCGCCCGGCCGCCGTGGAGCGCCATGCTGATCGAGGGGCTCGACGACGGTCGCGCCATTTACGTGGTGAAGACGCATCACAGCATCACGGACGGTCTCGGCGGCATCCAGTTGATGACGCTGCTGCACAGCAGACGTCCCGAGCCGTCGCCGGACAAACCGGACCGCCCGCCACCCCTGCCGGAGCGGATGTCGGGCGGCGGTGCGTTCTTCGAGCAGACGCTCGGGAACGTTCGCCGGGCGCCGGGTCGACTCGGTGGCCTGGTACGCGGCGCCACCCGCACGGCGATCACCGCCGTCACGAACCCGGTCGGGGCGGTCACCGACGTCGTCGGTTACGCCAATTCGATCCGCCGGGTGGTCACTCCTCCCCCGGCCACCGGCTCACCGCTGTTGCGTGACCGGGGCCTCGGCCGCTGGTTCGGCGTGCTCGAGGTAGGCGTCGACGAGCTGAGGTCGGCTGCGCACCGAGCGGAAGGATCACTCAACGACGCCTATATCGCTGCCCTGCTGGGTGGATTCCGGCGTTACCACGATTCCTTCGGCCACGACATCGACACCATCCCGGTCGGCATGCCGGTCAGCCTGCGGGTGGCGTCGGATCCGACCGGGGGAAATCGGTTCGCCGCAGCACGCTTTGCGGGACCCGTCGGTGAGGTCGACCCGATCGAGCGGATCAAGAAGGTGCGCGCGATCGTCCTCGGCTTACGGCAGGAGCCGGCGCTCGGCCTCCTCGACTCTGCGGCGCCGATTCTGGTTCGGATGCCGACGGTGGTGCTCGCGAATTGGTATCTCTCCCAGTCGAGCGGTCTCGACCTGCAGGCCAGCAACGTCGCCGGTGTACCGGTGCCGGTCTACCTCGCAGGGGCCCGGATCGAGAGGATGTTCCCCTTCGGTCCCGCACCGGGTTGTGCCGTCATGGCCACGCTGGTCTCGCACGTCGGCACGTGCTGCATCGGCGTCAATCTCGACACCGCCGCGGTGACCGAACCGGCCCGTTTCATGATGTGCCTACATGAGAGCCTCGACGACATCGTCGAACTCGGCCGTGGATGAACGAAAGGACCACACGAATGGACGAACAGACGACACGGCCACGCGTCTACCTCATCGAGTCGATGAGCGACATCGAGGAGACGACCCTGCGCGCGTGGCTGGAACGACAGGACGGAAGCGACGGGCGTCCGCCGCAGGCCGTCCGCGTCTCGGGTGACGAATTCGCCGACGTGTGCCGACGCGAGGACGATCCCCTTCTGGTCCCGCTCCGGGTGGTGTGGCGGCCGAGGACCGATCAGCCCGAGGGTCTGCAGCGGGTGCGGGAGTCGCTTCTGCGTGACCCCCTTCATCCCGGTCCGAGCATGCAGCGCAAGATCCTGCGCCGGGAACCCGGCCGCTGCGAGGTGATCGAAGGTGCCCCGGCCCCCTTGAGCGATCTCCGCCGCCGGCTCGCCGAGAAGGGTGGCGGATCGCTGCCAGATTTCGTACGCCGCCAGGCCGCACTGACCCTCGAGCGTGCCGAACGATCCTTGCTGGGAACGCAATACAAGGTGTCGCGGTTCGTGGTCGACGAGATGACCGACACCAGCCGGTTCCACACCGGCATCCACGAACTGGCTGCGCGCCTGGACCTCCCCGCCGCGGAAGTCGATCGTCGCGCTCGGGGCGCCCTCGACGAGATGGTTGCCGCCCAGAGCCGACGTGCGATCGCGTTGTGGGATCAACTGGGCCGCTACTTCTCGCGTGCGTACCGCCTCGACGTCGACACCTCGCGTCTCGACGAACTCCGCGAGCTGAACAAGGAATACTCTCTGGTGTTCCTGCCCAGCCATCGCTCCTATCTCGATCCGCTGGTGCTGCGTCCCGCTCTCCTCGCGAACGACCTCCCCCTCAATCACGTGATGGGAGGATTGAACGTCAGCTTCTGGCCGATCGGACCGATCAGCAAGCGCAGTGGCACCGTCTTCATTCGACGCAAGTTCGACGACGACGAAATCTACAAGTGGTCGCTGCGCGAGTACATGCGCTACCTGCTCACCAAGCGGTTCAACCTCGAGTGGTACATCGAGGGCGGGCGCAGCCGTACCGGAAAGTTGCGGCCGCCCCGCTTCGGGCTCCTCACCTACTTGGCGAAGGCATTCCAGTCCAGTGGGATGTCCGATGTCTACCTCATTCCGGTCTCCCTCACCTATGACCAGCTGTACGAGGTCGGTGCGATGGCGGCCGAGGCCCACGGTGAGGCCAAGACGAAGGAAGGACTCCGCTGGCTCGTCGGATATGTGCGCGCCCAGGGGCAGCGGCACGGGGTGGCCCATGTCAATTTCGGCAGACCGATGTCGCTGGCGGAGTATCTCGGCCACGAGGACGACCTGCGGCTGGCCGTGCAGAAGACCGCGTTCGAGGTGTCGCACCGCATCAACGAAGTGACGCCGGTGACGGCCACGTCGCTGGTGATGCTCGCCTTCCTGGGTATCGAGGACCGTGCGCTCACCGTTCCTGAACTACGCGCCATCCTCGGACCGCTCGTCGACTACATCACCGTCCGGCGACTACCGACGGCGGGCGATGTCGACCTCACCAACCCCGAGGTCATTCGCACGGCGCTGCGCACCCATCTCGACTCTGGTGTGCTGCGCTGTTTCGACCGGGGCAGCGAGCGTGTGTTCTACCTCGGGCGGGACCAGCACCTCGTCGCAGCGTTCTACCGCAACAACACCATTCACTTCCTGGTGATGAGAGCCATCGCGGAAATGGTCCTGCGCGCCGCGGCGGACCAGCCGTTCGGTAACCCGCTCGAGGACGGGTGGGAGGAGGCGCTGCGCATCCGTGACCTGCTGAAGTTCGAGTTCTTCTTCAGCGACAAGGACGCCTTCCGTGATCAACTCCGGACCGAACTCGAGATCATCGACCCCCTGTGGCGGGAGAACATGCGTGACCCCGCGCATGCCGAGAAGCTGCTGTCGACAGCGCAGATCCACTTGGCCCACCGGGTACTGCAGCCCTTCCTCGAGGCCTACGCGGTGGTGTCCGATCAGCTGTTACGCACGCCGACCGACGAAAAGTTCGACGAAAAAGCATTCATCACCGAGTGCCTTTCGCTGGCCGAGCAGCGCCGGTTACGCCAGCAGATCGGAAGCCGGGAGTCGATCTCTGCCGAACTCTTCACGACCGCACTGAAATTGGCGCGCAACCGGGGTCTCGTCGAACCGGGTGCAGAGAATCTCGAGGCTCGCCGAATCGAGTTCGACGCCGAGATCCGCACCCAGGTCGACCGGGTCCTGCGCATCCGGACCCTTGCTCACGACACCCTCGACCAGGTGGTGGGTGAGTAGATGACTGATCTGCGCAGCCTCCACGATGCCATCGCCGCCGCCCCGCCAGGACCCGGGACGCTTGCCGCCTTCGACCTGGACGGGACTCTCATCAGTGGGTATTCGGCCAGTGTGGTCTACCGGGATCGTCTGCGGCGCTTCGACATCAGTGTCGCAGAACTGTTGCGCACCACCGGGGCCGCCATGGAGACCCGATTTCGGGGCGCCGATGTGAGCGGCCTGATGCGTATCGGCGTGCAGAGTCTGGCCGGGCGCATGGAGGACGAAATGCAGGAATGGGGACAGCGCCTCTTCCGGCAGGAGATTGCCCGCATGATCTACTCCGAGGTCCGCGGGCTACTCGCCGCGCACCGGCACGCGGGACACCAGGTGGTGATGGCCACATCGGCTACTCCGTACCAGGCGCAGTCGGTGGCCGAGGACCTCGCCATCGAAGACGTCCTGTGTACTCGCCCCGAAGTCCTCGACGGCATGCTCACCGGTCAGCTGGCGTCCCCTCCGCTGTGGGGTCCGGCGAAAGCTGAGGCCGTGTGCACGTACGCGCAGCAGCACGGCGCAGACCTGAAAAGCAGCTTCGCGTATTCCAACGGTGCCGAGGACCTTCCGATGCTGACGTCGGTGGGTCATCCGGTGGCCCTGAATCCGGATCGGAAGCTGGCGGCCACCGCCCGGAAGAACGGGTGGCCCTCGGTGAATCTGCGGCCACCGCAGAGCGGCAACGACCCGGTGTCGATTGCGCGCACCACCACGGCAATCGGCGCGCTGATGGGCGCCGCCGCGTTCGGTGTCTCGGCCGGTCTGGTCACGAGGAACCGCCAGACCGCCGCCAACCTGGTCGGTAGCTTCGGCCCCGATATCGCCCTGGCGATCTGCGGTATCGAGCTGCGTGTGAGTGGCAAGGAGAACGCCGAAGCCGCACGACCGGCGGTGTTCATGTTCAATCACCAGAGTTCACTCGACATGCTGGTGGTCGGCAGCGTCATCCGTCACGACGTGACCGGTGTCGCCAAGAAGGAAGCCGCACGCGACCCCCGATTTCTTCCCGTCGGTGCACTGCTCGACGTCGCGTACATCGATAGGTCGGACAGCGCCAAGGCCAGGGCCGCGCTGCAACCGGCGGTGGAGAAGCTGCACTCGGGCATCTCCATCGCCATCGCCCCCGAAGGCACGCGCACCCCCACTCCTCGTCTCGGCAAGTTCAAGAAGGGTGGGTTCCATCTCGCGATCTCGGCTGGGGTGCCGATCGTGCCGATCGTCATCCACAACGCCGGAGAGCTGATGTGGCGCAACTCGCTGGTCGCACACTCCGGGACCGTTTACGTCGACGTGCTCGAACCCGTCCCCACAGACGGGTGGGATACCTCCGATCTGGACAAACACGTCGAAGAAGTCCGCTCCCTGTTCGACGAGTGCC
Organism: Rhodococcus sp. NPDC019647; assembly: GCF_044389235.1. NCBI lineage: Bacteria > Bacillati > Actinomycetota > Actinomycetes > Mycobacteriales > Nocardiaceae > Rhodococcus > Rhodococcus sp. NPDC019647. The sequence goes on from NZ_JBIRXS010000023.1 coordinate 66,102, forward strand.
TGCACGGCGGGCACCGTTGACAAATATTTTCAGAAATTTTCGGCTGGATGTAGAGAAACCGGAATGTGCTCCGTCCTCTTCGCGAAAGGCGTCAGAATGGGCGCCACGAGATGAGGAGAAAACAATGCCGAAGTTCATGCTGCTGCAGAACTACGAGGGCGGGCCCGGGTGCACGGTGCCGATGAGCGACTGGGATCCGGCCGACATCAAAGCCCATATCCAATTCCAGCACGACCTCAATGCCGAACTCGCCGCCAACGGTGAATTGGTCGACGCGCAGGGCCTCGCCGGGCCTGACGTCGCGAAGCGTGTCACATTCGACGGCAGAAGCGTTCCTGTGGTGACGGACGGCCCGTTCCCCGAAACCAAGGAACTGCTTGCGGGATATCGCTTGATCGATGTGGAGTCCGAAACCCGCGCACTCGAGATCGCCGCGAAGGCCTCGGCCTCACCCGGACCGAACGGCGTGCCCATCCAGCAGCCGATCGAGGTTCGTCAGGTGATGGGCGCGCCGGACACCGACTTCTGAGACCACCCGACGATGGAGATCGGAGCCGCACTCGAGGACCTGCTGCGCGAACTCGCGCCGCAGGTCCTCGGTGTGCTCGTCCGGCGTACCGGCGACTTCGACGCCGCCGAGGATGCCGTACAGGAGGCGCTACTCGCTGCAGCGCAGCATTGGCCGCGCGACGGCGTGCCCGAAAACCCCCGCGGCTGGCTGATCCAGACCGCCACGCGCAAGATGACCGATTCCATCCGCAGCGAAATCGCCCGACGTACAAGGGAGCACACGGTCGCCCGGCAGGCGCCGACCGATGCAGAAACCGTCGACAGCGACGACACGCTGATATTGCTCTTCATGTGCTGCCACCCGGCGCTGACGCCGGCGTCGGCCATCGCGCTGACCCTGCGTGCCGTCGGGGGACTCACGACCGCCGAAATCGCGAACGCCTTTCTGGTCCCGGAAGCGACCATGGCACAACGCATCAGCCGCGGGAAGCAACGCATCACCGCGTCGGGCATCCCCTTCCGGCGTCCCACCGAAGAAGAGTGGACGGAGCGGCTGCGCTCGGTCCTCCACGTGCTCTACCTCGTTTTCAACGAGGGCTACGCCAGCAGCATCGGCAACGATGTGCACCGCACCGAGCTGTCTTCGGAGGCGATCCGGCTCACCCGCGCCGTCCACGCGATACTGCCCGGCGACGGCGAGGTGGGTGGTCTGCTGGCGCTCATGCTGCTCACCGATGCCCGCCGCCCGGCACGCACCGGTCCGGACGGTGAGCTGATCCCGCTCACCGAGCAGGATCGCACCCTGTGGAACAGCGACTTGATCGCCGAAGGCCAGCGGGTGGTGATGGACGCCGTGGCCGGAGGGGCGGTGGGCCAGTATCAGCTGCAGGCGGGAATCGCGGCCGTCCACGACGACGCGGAACGCGTCGAGGACACCGACTGGGCCCAGATCCTCGCACTGTACGGACTGCTCGTGCGCATGTCCGACAATCCGATGGTGCGATTGAACCGCGCCGTTGCTGCGGCCATGGTGCACGGTCCGGCCACCGGACTGGCGATGCTCGAAGAGCTCGACGGCCCACTCCGTGGGCACTACCGGCTCGATGCCGTCCGCGCGCATCTCCTCGACATGGCCGGGGACACTCGATCGGCGGCGGCGCACTACCGTGCGGCGGCGCGGCGCACCACCAACGTCCCCGAGCAGCAGTACCTTGCCGCACAGGTGGCCCGGCTCGGTGTCACTGAATCGGGCTGAGACAGCAGTCCATACAGCCCTCGCGCACAGCCCATCCGTATCGCCTCGCCAGAATCGCGACAGGTGGGCACGATGGACGAATGCGCTCCGCCCCGCCGACGTCCTCCCCGGAGATCTCCGACTCCGAGTATTCGCTGCTGCCCCGGATCTGGGCTCTGCTGCGGCCCTATCGGGGTTGGCTGGTCCTGGTCGGCGCGGCGATCGTCGTGTCGTCACTCCTCGGCGTCGTCCCACCGTTCCTCACCAGGGCAGTCTTCGACCGCGCACTGTTTCCCACCGACGGCAGCGGCGTCCATCTCACGCTGCTGATGTGGCTTGTTCTCGCGATGATCGGGGTGACGTTGGTGAGCTCGCTCATCAGCGTCGGCCAGAGCTACCTCACCACCAAGGTCGGCAACCTGTCGATGGCCGATCTGCGCGAGCGGCTCTTCGCGCACCTCGAGAAGATGGAATTGGCCTTCTTCACCTCCACCAAGACCGGGTCGATCCAATCGCGACTGGCCAACGACGTCGGCGGGGTCCGCTCCGTGCTCACCTCCACGGCATCGAGCATCCTGTCCAACGCCGTCACCGTCGCAGCATCCCTCATCGCGATGGTGTTGTTGTCCTGGCAGTTGACGCTTCTCGCCGTGGCACTGCTACCCGGATTCGTCTACCTCCAGCGCCGCGTCGGCGCCCGGCGGCGGGCGCTGGCCCGAAAAACCCAGGAGTCGCTGTCGGACATGACCGCCATCACCGAAGAAGCACTGAGCGTCTCCGGTGTTCTCCTGACCAAGGTCTTCAACCAGTCGCAGGCCGAACTCGCGCGCTACCGCGCGGAGAACGCCCGGCAGACCGAGCTCCAAGTACGTCAGGCCATGGCAGGCCAGGGATTCTTCGCCGTGGTGGGTGCCTTCATGGCCATCACCCCGGCCCTCGTGTATCTGCTCGCCGGCTATCTGATCAGCGGTGGGTACGGCCCGGCCATTTCGGCAGGGACCCTCGTCGCGTTCTCGACCCTGCAGGCCAGACTGCTGCAGCCGCTGGTGTCACTGATGCGGGTCACGCTGGACGTCCAGACCTCGATGGCATTGTTCCGCCGCATCTTCGAGTATCTCGACCTGCAGCCGGCGATCGTCGATCGTCCCGACGCCGTCGCGCTACCCGCCGACTCCCCGGGCAAGGTGGAACTCGACGACGTCTACTTCGCCTACCCCACTCCGGTGCGCCTGGCCACCGCCGACCCGGACCCCGTGGCTCTGCGAAGCCTCGGACGCGGCGGAGTCGGCGGCAGGATGCGCGGCTTCTCGGCACCGACCACCCGCACCCCCGAAGTGGCCGACGAGGAGGTCATCGAGCCGCGCCGCCCTCGACGCTGGGCGGTGGCGGGCACCTCTCTCGAGATCGAGCCGGGTCAACTCGCCGCCTTCGTCGGACCATCGGGCGCGGGCAAAACGACCCTCTGCTACCTGGTACCGCGGTTGTACGAAGTGGACCGCGGCGCCGTCCTCGTCGACGGATACGACGTACGCGACCTGACCATGAGTTCGCTTGCCGACGCGGTCGGGATGGTCACCCAGGACCCGTATCTGTTCCACGCCTCCATCGCAGACAACCTGCGGTATGCCAAGCCGGACGCCACCGACGCCGAACTGCACGATGCGGCCACCGCCGCCAACATCCACCACCGCATTCTCGCTTTCGACAACGGTTACGACACGCTCGTCGGCGAACGTGGCTTCCGGCTCTCCGGCGGCGAGAAGCAGCGTCTTGCCATCGCACGAGTGCTGCTGAAGAACCCCCGCGTTCTCATTCTCGACGAAGCCACCTCGGCACTCGACACCGTGTCCGAGCGGCTCGTCCAGCGAGCACTCGCCGAGGTGATGCGCGGGCGGACCACACTGGCGATCGCGCACCGGCTGTCCACGATTCAGCATGCCGACGTCATTTTCGTGATCGACGAGGGTCGCCTGGTGGAACGCGGCACCCACGCCGAACTCCTTGCCCGTCAAGGCCTCTACGCGAGACTGCATGCCGAACAGTTCGGCGGCGGCCAGGTGGAGTGTCGCTGCACCGACGGTATTCGATTCACGGACGGCACAGTGCTGGCACCGAGCAGCAGCCGCGAGAACTAGTCGCTACAAGAACTTGCTGAACTGGTCGTTGGCCTTCTGCATCACGAAGTCGTACGGCGGCGAGAACTTGCGGGCCCACCAGTATCCGAACCGGATGTCGGGCGAGGTGTACACCAGATAGCGGTTCTTCTTGATTCCTGTGAGGATGCAGGACGCCACCTTCTCCGGGCTGACCGCTCGCTTCTCGAATCGGTGGATCGCCTTCTCGATCCGCGGGTCGTTCCGATCCACCCCGGCGATCTCGACGGTGCCCACCAGCGGAGTCTTCACGGCGCCCGGAACCACGAGACTGACGCCGATACCGTGCCGCTTCAGGTCGAATCGCAGAACCTCGGACACCCCGCGGAGCCCGAATTTGCTTGCGCTGTAGGCGGCATGCCAGGGCAGCGCCAGCAGTCCCGCAGCAGAGGACACGTTGACAAGGTGTCCACCGCGCCCCGCCCGCACCATCGGAGGGACGAAGCTTTCGATGATGTGGATCGGCCCCATCAGGTTGACGTCGATCATCGACTTCCAGTGGCGGTGCTCGAGGTTTTCGACCGTGCCCCACGCGGAGATACCGGCGACGTTCATCACGACGTCGAGGCTGCCGAATTGATCGTGAATATCTGCTGCGAACGCCGTCACCGCGTCGTAATCGGACACGTCGAGCGCTCGTGAGAAGCTCACGGTTCCGCCCTGATTGCCGACCTGCTCCACCGTGTGAGCCAAGCCGACTTCATTGATGTCGGTGAGAAAGAGTTCGGCGCCTTCCCCGGCGGCCGCCAACGCCGTGGCGTGCCCGATCCCGCTACCTGCACCTGTGATCAGGCACTTCTTGCCGTCAAGCGTCGTGATCGCCATTGTCGTGCGAGCCCCCGTCCTCACCGATCCGTGTCGGCTGGAAGTCTACGCACGCACAACGTTTGCGCGCACGCCCGAGAGGCGGGAGCACCCGGGTCCTCGACAGCGTGGCGACAGAGCTGGGCCGGCTCTCCCCGAGCCGGCCCACTTCACAACCGCTGCGCCATTTCTTCCTGATATGTCCGGATCGTCCGTTCGATTCCGTTGGCGTCTTCTTCCCGTCCTCTGTGCCGGGCATCGTCGGCGCGCTCGCGCAGAACTCGAATCGCCTTCCGAAGCTCGGCGTCACTCATTCTGTGTTCCATATCACAATCATTCCCGACGACTTCCGGTTTGGCCAGGCATCGCCGGCGGTCACCGAAGACACCGAGGTAGAGCCGCTGCCGGCGAGCGCACCAGTCAGATACCCCATGATCGGCCGTCCTGCGGATGCCTCGCCGGAAGGCTTCTGGCGCCGCTGCACGGCGGTCGGGCGGTGCAGACACTCCCCGTTCGCAGTAGTGTTCACGGCGCCGTCGCGGCCGAGCGACCTGTTGTAGTTGCAATGCACAACGCAACACAATGGCCCTGAACTGCGAGTACAGGCCCCGCACACTGCCGCATGCCGGCAACTCGAGGCCGTCAGCAAACTCCCAGTGATTGAAAGAGCAATCAGCATTTGCGGCCGGGCGGCCGATCCGGCACATCGGCGGGAACGACCAACTGGACGCTCGGCCACTGAACCGTCAAGAGACGCGCCGGTATGACTTGCACGGAGTCCGAACGGCTGAGCAGGGAGAAGTGCGCGATGCGCCAACCGTCGTCGAAACCTGGATGACGCCGTCAGCGAGCGAAAGCGCACCGTTTCGCACCTCCGGCTGTGAGTTATCAATCGGTTATCATCATGGTACTGTGTCGTTCACACGACTGACGCGCGCACGAGAGAGGACCCGGCGGCTCACAATGGCAGATTTTGCTGCGCGGTTGAACAAGCTCTTCGACACGGTCCACCCTCCGGGACGTAAACCGCACACCAACGCAGAGGTGGCTTCGGCGCTCATCGCCGACGGGCATCAAATCTCGAAGCCCTACATTTCGCAGCTCCGCTCCGGGCAGCGCACCAATCCTTCGGACGAGACCGTCGCGGCATTCGCCCGCTTCTTCAAGGTGAAGCCCGAATATTTCTTCAACGACATCTACGCAGCCAAGATCGACCACGACCTTGAACTCTTGTCGCAGCTCCAGGGCTACGGACTACGCAAACTGTCGAGCCGCGCCTTCGACTTGTCCGAGGAGTCGCAGAATCTGCTTACCACGATGGCCGAGAAGCTTCGCGCCAGCGAGGGTCTGCCCGAAGTACCGCCGGACGCGTCCCGGTAGCACCGATTTTTCGCGCAGGGCACGAAACCTCTTCCGGCACTGAGCTATACACGAACACGCCGCTCGAATGCCCGGCGTACCGGATGAGCCGAGCCCGACGACCGTCCTTCCTGTCTGAGCGCTGAGCCGACCCGGGAATCGCACGCGCGGCGACTCCCGTTGGCGCATGATGGAGCAATGCCTGACAGACCGCAGCTCGGTCCCACGATTTTCGTGCTCTTCGGCGCCACCGGGGACCTGTCCAAACGGATGGTGCTCCCGGCCTTCTTCCAGCTCGCACGTGCAGGTCTTCTCGGTTCTCGGTGGATGTTGATCGGCACCGGGCGGGGCACCGTCACCGATGATCACTTCCGGGCCCACGTGCGGGACTCCCTCACCCAATTCGGCGGCGGGCACACCGACGACGGCTGGGACGACTTCGCGCAGCGCCTGCGATTCGCCGGTGGCGGTTTCACGCCCGAAGACCCCGGGACGCTACCGAGCATCGTGCAGGACGCGCGGGATTCGCTCGGCGTTCCCGACGCTCAACTCGTCCACTATCTGGCACTTCCCCCGAGCACCTTCGCCGACACCACACGAGCTCTCGGCGCGCACGACCTGGCGCGCGGTTCCCGGGTCGTCTACGAAAAGCCGTTCGGTACCTCACAATCCGCTTTCCGTGAACTCGACGCCGCAGTACACGAGGTTCTCGACGAGAAGCAGATCTATCGCATCGACCATTTCCTCGGCAAGGAAAGCACCCAGAATCTGCACATTCTGCGATTTGCCAACGGGCTGATCGAGGGAGTCTGGAACCGCGAACACGTCGAACAGGTCCAGATCGACGTCCCAGAAACCCTGGACATCGACGATCGCGCCCGCTTCTACGACGCCACCGGTGCGGTCCTCGACATGCTCGTGACTCACCTGTTCCAGGTCGCTGCGGAGATCGCGATGGAGCCGCCGCAGAGCCTGGGCGCCGACGACCTCCAGTCTGCGCGCGAATCGGTGATCGGAGCGTTCCGCCCGCTCGACCCCGCCGAAGTGGTCCTCGGCCAGTACGAGGGATACCGCGACGTCGACGGTGTCGCCGACGATTCGGAGACGGAAACTTTCGTCGCCGCACGGTTGTGGGTCGACACCGACCGCTGGCGGGGTGTGCCGTTCCTGCTTCGGACGGGCAAGATGCTGGGCGTCGCGAAGCAACGCGTGAGCCTGGTGTTCCGGAGCCCGGAAGGCCCTCTTTCCGACATCCCGCCGGACGGCGCCGTGCTGACCTTCGATCTGTCCGGGGACGGCGAGATCGACATGTCGATGGTGGTCAAGGAGCCCGGTCCCGACGACGAACTATCGGTGGGCCACCTGAGTCTGCCTCTCGACACGGTGCCACTCGGCCATGCTCTCGCACCGTATTCGCGCCTCATCCTGGACGTGCTGCACGGCGACCGGTCGCTCTTCACCCGTCCGGACGGGCTTGCCCACGTCTGGGACGTCGCCGACTCGTTGCTGAACAGGCCGCCCGCCGTCAAGCTGTATCCGGGGGGATCCATGGGACCGCCGGAGGCCGACAAGCTCGCCTCGCCGTGTGGATGGCTGGTCACGCAGTCGACCGGATGAGCCGCCCTACGCGACAAGTGGATTCGGACCGAAGAGGAGACGACATGGACAACGAAGAGATCGAAAAGCGCATTCAGGCTCTCGTCGAGCAGGAGCACGAACTGCGGGCGCAGTTGCAGGACAGCGAGCTGGCGCCCGAGGAGGAACGGGCACAGCTGGCCGCGTTGGAAACCTCACTCGATCAGTGCTGGGACCTTCTGCGACGACGCCGGGCTCGTCTCGACGCAGGACAGAACCCGGACGACGCCTCGGTCCGTCCGGCGTCGGAGGTCGAGGACTACCTCCAGTAGAAAGCGGTCAGGGCACCGACTCTTCCGATGCCGGCTCCGTAGCCGCGACCGGCATTGGCGAGTGGCGGAACGCGGCGTACGCCTCCGCGAGTTGCAGCACCCATCGGCGCGGTGACATCCCATGCGGTGGAGCTATCCACTCGGTGTCGAGCACCTCGGAACCGGCTGGGTCGTCGATCCAGCGGGCGAGAATTCTGCTGCGCTCGGCAGTCGACTCCGGCAGATTCTGCGTCCGCGTCTCGAACATGCCCGCGCCGGCCTGCAGATATAGCGCGTCCATGACGTGAGCGATCGAATCAGACGCCCGCAGAACGGTGGTGCTGCCCTTGCCGTCGCCCTCCACGACTTCGGGGAATCGGGAGACGAGCACAGAATGCAACGCGCTCATCCGGCGAAGATCGCGGCGGGCGCGCAGCCAGGTCTCCATCAGCACCCACACCGTGCCGGCCGAAACCACCACAGCGGCGATCGTGTACGCACCGGAGGATCCGATGATCCACGTCTCCCCCGCCGCCTCCCGGACGAGTCCCACGACCGCGGCGACGAGAACCATCGCCGATCCCACCACGACGAGGGCGATGCCGCGGCCGAGTGGGGTCCATGCGACGTGCCAGATACCGGTGATCACCACCGATGCCAGCGCGAGCACGATGAACACCAGAGCCGGGACGGGGTAACCACAGGCCAGGGCCGTTCCGACCAGGACCGCGGCCGCATAGATCACGGTGGCCACAGCGCGTAGGGCGCGGCGCGGCAAAATCGGCCAGACCGACACCGCACCTACGGCGCTCGCGGCAGCGAAGAGGGTCCACGCCAACTCGAGGAGGATCTCCGACAGCCCGGCCGTCGGCGCCAGCGCGTCGAGACGCAAGGCGACATCCGGGACGGCCAACGTAGACGCGCACGCGGCGCTGGACACCGCGATCACCATCGCGATCCGCAGTGGTGTCGGCTGGCGTGCCGCGACCCTGCCTGTGCGGGCGCCGGCTGCGATCCAGACGACGAGCGCGACAACCCAGCCCATCAGCCGATCGCCTCGTCGTAGCGGAGCACCGACACCGGCGTACCCCTGCCCTTCATCGTCCTGAGCTGCAGGAGCAACATCGACGCGAAGGTCTCCGCCTCCCACTCCGCCACGTCACCGGAAGTCTGCTCGCCGCCACGCATTCGCGAGCGCTGACTGAGCATGTACGCGATCAAGTCGTCGCCAACCTCGAGCGTTGCCGCGACGATCTCGGCACCCTCATGCCGAAACACGATGTGCCCCAGTTCATGTGCAAGAGTGCGGTCGACGTCGGGAAGTCCCGGGGCCAGCACGATGACGTCCCTGTCCGGATACGCGCGTCGCTGACCACAGACTCCCGGTGCCATCGGTGTCGTGAAGTCGAGTTCGATGGGACGCTGCCGTTCGCGGGCAACCGCGTCGACGACATCCCCGAGTGAGACCGCTTCTGCCCGGGCGGCGGCGTCACAGACCGCATCCACGGCTGCTGCCACCCGTCGATGAGAACGGCTTCCTGCCACGACTACATTCCTCCCGTAGGCGCCGGCGGGAAGAACTCCGCCCGGGCGGCCGCGATGCGCGCCTGCTGTGCACGCGCACCCTTGAAGGTCAGCGCACCGGCCCCACCCGCGCAGCCGAGAAGGAGTCCCACACCGCCGAGCACTGCAAACGCAGGTAGTGGCTCACTATGGACGACCGGCGCGACTGCCGGCGGTGCGGAGTCCGGAACTGCGGCGGGTGCCGGTCGCACGTCGGGCGGCACTGGGTCCTGCGCTGGTACGTTCCCCTCCGCCGCATCGCCGGGAAGGCTCGTTCCATCGGAGTATGGTGGCGCGTCCGCCGCCGGCGGGCCCTGGGGACCTCCCGGCGAGGTGCCAGGCCCGGGACCTTCCGGTCCACTTCCCGAGGCAGGGGGTACCCCTAATGCTCCACCTCCGTCGCCTGATTCGGGATCGCTCGACGTGTCGGGACGGGTGATGTTCGGTACCGGGTCCGACGGTAGGTGCCCGTACGGGGGAACCACCACCTGTGGAGCGGGAGGAGTCGACGGCTCACTGGTCTCGGACGGCTCCGTCGTCTCCGGAGGATCGATGGTTTCGGATGGCTCGGTAGTTTCGGAAGGCTCGGTGGTGTGGGGGTTATGGCCGCAGTCGTGATATCCCTCGCACGGGTGTGACCCCACACCCGGATGCGTCGAGCCACCGCCGACGTCGGGATCTGCAGATGCGGTCGACGGGAACACCGAGAAAGTGCCCCATCCGAGAACGGAGAGAAAGGCCAGCGCGAGCCCCAGCATGATCAGGTTCCGGATCACACGACGTGCTGCCACTGCGCACCCCCCTCTGGTATCGATCCAACACCTCAGGCGGCGTCGACGCTGCCATGGTAACGAGCGGACGGTCCGGAGGTGCTGGTGGTGCCGGAGTCGGGGGCCGGCACCACCAGCGATGCCCGAGCCAGGTGGGACTCGGGCGGCTTTGTCGGTGAACCACCGAAGGCACGCGTGCGTCGGATGGTTCGTTGCAGGGACAGCGTCTGACGGCCGCCGGAACTATGGGGGTGGCGTGTCCGACGTCAGAACGTCCCGGCGACCGTCACCTCGGACGGTCGCACGGCAGCGTTCGGTGCCGGCTGGACATCGGTCGCGAACGAAGTGGCGTGGCCCATCATCGCCGCCCCCGCACCCATTGCGACGGCCGCCGCCGTGCCTATTACGACGGCTTTCGCCGCTGTGCTCATCGTGACGGCTGCCGCCGCTCCGGCGAGCGGAGCGCGGGCGGCACCGGACGAGCGAGTCACGTTCACAGCACGTTCACCAGCAACATCGTCGCAGCAATCGTCGCCACCACGGTCGCTGACGCGAGAGCATCCGAGATTCTCTGCCTTGCCTGCATGTTCTCTACCCCGATCGATTGACCCCTCGATGACCTGTGATCAGTAGACCTTGCCCAGTTACCGTTTAGCAACTTCTCTGTCCCGAACGTGACGCGGCACACTGCCACACGGCGCGCTGGCGCACACCGGCTCCGATACGGAAGAGCACGGCGACACGAAGAAGCACTGCGATACAAAGAGCACTGAACACACAGAAGAGCGCGAACACACAAAAGAGCACTGAAACACGAAGAGCACCCCCTCCGAAGGGAGGAAGTGCTCTTGTGATGGTGGAGCTGAGGGGAATCGAACCCCTGACCTCTTCGATGCGAACGAAGCGCGCTACCAACTGCGCCACAGCCCCTGATGCAGACCCTGCGATCTGCTCGGCAAACTCTAGCAGGCCACCCACACAGGGGGCGAATCGCCTATCCGGTTGCGGCTTTCGGCTCCCGGCGACGGACTATTCACCGGCGGCCCGACGCATCGTGGCGTGCTGCATGCGCTCGTCGTCGAAGCGCTCGAGATGATCGAACTCGGGGTCCTCGTCGTCTACTTCGAGCACAACGGCGCCGGGACGCCGCAGCCGGGCGGGGATGAGTCGCAGTTCCTCGTCGCTACGAGACTCGACACCCAGCCGGGAGCGATTGAGCCGCGCGGTTCTGCGCCTCCGGATCTCCTGCTCGATCTGGACCTGACGGCGGAGGTAGGCGAGATAACCGACGAGGCCGACGACGCCGGCCACGAAAATCCACCACATCACCGGGGCAATGATCAGCGCGAGCGCCGCGGACATGATCGTGCCGAATACAAGGCCGAGTACCGAGCGCTGGCGGAAGGCGTATCGGGCCTCCCGCGCGATCGCATCGGCCTCCGGGTCGAAGCCACCACGCCCGCGTCGCACCGGCACGTAGTCACCGACCGGGGCCCGGCCGGTGTCGAGATCGTCTTCGTCTGCGTGAGTATCCACAAGGTCCTCCGCGTCGTAGCCGTAGTGGTCCGGTTCCGGTTGCCAGTACGGGTCGCTGCGGTGTCCTGCCGCGGGACCGCGCTGCACGGGGCGCTCGTCACCGCGGTGCAGCACGCGCGTCGCGAGGGCAGCGTCACTGGTTTGCCGGATCCGGGGGCGGTTGTTGACCAGCATCGGGACCAGGACGAAGAGCCACACGACGACGAGCCCGATCCAGAGAAACGAGTTCGGCATACGGCAGCCTCCTCCCAATCGTCTACCAGCACGGATACCGCTGTTGACACTCCCAGGCTAACCGCATGGACACGCACATCTTCGCAGACGCGCCGATCTCACCATACTCAGGTGTCACATGCGTAACGCGAAAATGTGGCGCTCGACATGCTCGAAAGCGACGTGAATTTTTCTTCCGCCGGGAGTGCCCGAAATGGCGACCTCGACCGGCAACGTTTGATACCGTCAGATAACTGCTATGTAGCTGGACGATTGTCCAGACGCTTTTGCGGCTGTTACGCCCATGTCGCTTTGCCGCTCCGGACGAGGGAATCGGCGACAGTTCCCATCACGTCCTCGACCGTCATGCCGACCAGGATGTGGTCACGCCACTGGCCGTCGACGTCGAGGTACCTCTTCAAAAGACCCTCTTCACGGAATCCGACATTGCGGAGCACCGCCTGGCTCGCCAGGTTCTCCGGGCGCACGGTGGCCTCGATGCGATGCAGTCCCACCGGACCGAACGCGTGATCCAGCCCCAGCGCGAGGGCTCCCGTTGCCACGCCGAGTCCGTTGACGTCGCTGGCCACCCAGTACCCGATCCACGCCGAACGCAACGCACCGCGAACCACATTGCCGATCGTGATCTGCCCGCAGAAGTTTCCGTCGAGCTCGATCGCCATCGGCAACATGCGACCCTTTCGCGCCTCGGAGCGCAGGCTGCTGCACAGTCCCGGCCACCCCGAAATATGGTGCCGCGCATCCCATGGCGCTTCGCCAGTCGGTTCCCACGGCTCGAGATGGGCACGGTCACGGATGCGCAGCCGACTCCACGCCGCGGCGTCGCGCAGTCTGATGGCACGCACGGTTACCACCCCGCCGTTGACGCGGAGTGGGCCGAGGTGCGGCGGCCAGCCCGGATGCTGGGTCATCCCCGTTGCGCCAGGAACGCCACGTCCACCTGGTCACCGGTACGCACCTCGGTGACTTCAGGGTCGATCAGCACGAGACAGTTGGCTTCGGCGAGCGTGGCGAGAAGATGCGAGGACGCTCCGGGCGCACCGCCGAGCGCCTGGACCAGGTATTCACCGGTGGCCTCGTCGCGCATGAGCTGGCCCCGCAAGAATCCCTTGCGGTCTTCGATCGACGTGATGGGTGCGACAGTGCGTGCGGTGACGACGCGGCGCATCGGCTGCCGGCGTCCCAGCGCGATCCGAATGAGGGGACGGACCATCACCTCGAAGACCACCAGCGCACTCACCGGGTTCGACGGGAGAAGAAAGGTCGGGACCTCGTCACGGCCGAGCTGGCCGAATCCCTGCACCGACCCGGGATGCATCGCGACCCGGTCGACCTCGAGATTGCCGAGGTCGGCGAGTGCGTCGCGGACATCCTCGGAGGCCCCTCCCCCGACCGCACCCGCGATCACCACGATCTCGGAGCGAATCAGTTGCCCCTCGACCACCTCGCGTAGGCGCCGCGCGTCGGCGCTCGCGATGCCCACGCGATTGACGTCGGCGCCCGCGTCACGCGCGGCGGCGGCAAGCGCATAAGAGTTGACGTCGTATACCTGACCGGGCCCAGGGGTCCGGTCGACGTCGACGAGTTCACCGCCCACGGAAATGACGGACAACCGCGGCCGTGGGTGCACCAAGACCTTGTCGCGACCGACTGCCGCCAGCAATCCGACCTGAGCCGCTCCGATGATCGTGCCCGCCCGCACTGCGACATCTCCGGGCTGGACGTCGTCGCCCGCACGACGCACGTAGTCGCCGGAGCGGACCGGTTTGTAGATTTTGACGCGTGCGCGTCCGCTGTCGGTGCGGTCGAGCGGCAGCACTGCGTCGGCGAGCGTCGGGAGCGGGGCCCCCGTGTCTACCTTGACCGCCTGTCGCGGCTGGAGACGGATGGGCTGCCGGGAGCCGGCCGACACTTCCCCCACGACGGGAAGTGTCAGCTCGACGGGAGCGCCGTCGTCGTCACGAAGGTCGGTGCCGGCGGCCTGGACATCGACGCTGCGAACGGCGTACCCGTCGATGGCCGCCTGGTCGAAACCTGGAAGCGGCCGCTCGGTGACCACTTCCTCGGCACACAGCAGTCCCTGCGCTTCGGAGATCGCGACCCGGACCGGCCGCGGCGCCACGGCAGCCGCGGTCACAATGGTCTGTTGCTCCTCGACCGACCGCATGTAGTTCGTGCCTCCCGAGCTTCTAGGAATCCGCCCGCTTCAATCGGTCGGTCAGCCATTCACGCAGCGACGGGCCGTACTCGTCGCTGTTCAAGGCAAAGTCAACAGCAGCGCGGATGTACCCGCCGGGATTTCCGAGGTCGTGTCTCGTTCCGCGGTGCACGACCACGTGCACGGGATGGCCGTCCTTGATGAGGAGGGCGATGGCGTCGGTGAGTTGCAGTTCACCACCCGCTCCCGGTTCGATACGGCGCAGGGCGTCGAAGATGTCCCGGTCGAGGATGTAGCGGCCGGCTGCTGCGAAGGTCGAGGGAGCGTCCTCGATGGCAGGCTTCTCCACCATTCCGGTGACCTTGAGGACGTCCGGGTTGACGGCATCAGGCACCGTTTCGACCTCGAAGACGCCGTAGGAGCTGACCTGATCCTTGGGTACATCGATCGCGCACAGGACGGTGCCGCCGCGTTTGTGGCGCACCCGGGCCATGGTCTCCAGTACGCCCCGGGGCATCACCAGGTCGTCGGGCAGGAGTACGGCGATGGCGTCCTCGTCGTCGTCGAGAACCGATTCTGCGCAGCTGACGGCGTGACCGAGCCCGAGAGGCTGATCCTGGACGACGGATTCGACTTCGAGGAGGCCCGGAGCCTTCCGAACCTTCTCGAGAAGGTGATACTTGCCGCTCTCCTTCAGCTTGCTCTCGAGGACGAGATCCTCGACGAAGTGGGCAACCACACCGTCCTTGCCCGGCGACGTCACGATCACGAGGCGTCCGGCCCCGGAATCAGCAGCTTCACCGGCGACGAGCTCGATACCCGGGGTGTCGACCACCGGGAGCAGCTCTTTCGGCACCGTCTTGGTCGCCGGCAGGAATCGGGTACCCATTCCTGCTGCGGGCACGACCGCCGTGCGAAAGGCGCTGTTGGTGTGCGGAACGGCATCTGTCATGCCCCACACCATAACTGTGTAGAGCTACTCAGCAGTCACCAAGCGGCCGTGAACGGCCACGGAGAACCCGCCGAGAATGCCTGCTCGGGTGCTCCTACAGTGGTCGCATGCAGGCGCGAAGCAAAGCCGAGTGGCGGGAACAGGTACTTTCCGGCCGACGTGTACTGGACTCAGGCGTGCGAGCGGCCGAGGATCGGGCACTCGCCGAACTGGTCACAGTCGGTGTCGCGGCCGATTCGGTGGTCTGTGCGTACGTTCCCACGGCACTCGAGCCGGGGTCGGTGGATCTGCTCGACGCCCTAGCCGGCATCGTTCGACGCGTCCTCGTCCCCGTCACCCGTGGTCCCGGGCCGCTGTTCTGGTCCGAATACACCGGTGCCCGGCAGCTGGTCGATGCACCATACGGCCTGCTCGAGCCGACAGGAGCCGTCCTCGATCCCGAAGAAATCCGGACGGCCGAGATCGTTTTCGTGCCCGCTCTGGCAGTCGATCGGCGAGGCGTCCGCCTCGGGCGAGGAGCCGGCTTCTACGACCGCACGCTCGGACTCGCGACACCGCAGACCCGTCTGATCACGGTGGTCCGCGACGGAGAACTGGTGGCAGAACTCCCTGAAGATCCTCATGACGTGCGGATGGGCTGGGCACTGACACCAGGTTCCGGACTCGTCCGCCTGGGCGAGGACGTCGAGTCCGTCCCGGGAAGAAATGCCGCGGAATAAGGTGCTGATTAGCGTTGTTGGCACTGTCGACTGTAGAGTGCTAACACCTGCGGTTTGACTACACAGTGCGGAGGAGCCCCAGTGCCCACTTATTCATACGCGTGCACGGAATGCGATAACCGCTTCGACATCGTTCAGTCGTTCAGCGACAATTCGCTGACCGTCTGCCCTGCATGCTCGGGCAAGCTTCGCAAGCTGTTCAACTCCGTCGGAATCGTCTTCAAGGGCAGCGGTTTCTACCGCACCGACAGCCGCGGGTCCTCGGGAGCCGCCAGCGAACCCGCCAAGACCGAGTCCGCGCCCGCTGCGAAGGCGGAAAGTTCGTCAACGGCGTCTTCTAGCTCGACGAGCACCGCGACCGCTGCGCCGGCCAAGGCTGCAGCCAGCTAACTTCACTCGCGGAACCTCTTTATCCACAACTTCTCGCCTATCCACAGGCAGGCCGGTCGCTGCCCCTCGCGGGCCGGGTGGGGTCCTAGCGTCGAATCATGTCACGCAACCCCGCCCGGAATCGGGTCACCCGGGCGCACCGAAGCCTCGGTCCTTCCTGGTTCGATCGCCTGTCCGACCTCACCCACCCGAGCTGGGCACGTACCCTCGTCGCACGACGCGTAGCAGCAGCCGGTCTGGCGTGCCTTGCCGTCGCGCTCGGACTTCGCGGCGACCCCGACTCTGCTCACTCTCCCGTCGTGGTCGCTGTGCGCGACCTTCAACCGGGACGAATCCTCGTCGATACCGATCTCGAGGTACGGCAACTCGAAGTGCGGAGCCTTCCCGACGGAGCCGTCACGGCACTGTCGGATGTCAGTGGTCGCACACTCGCCAGCCCAGCTCGCGCAGGCGAAACACTCACGGACGTGCGAGTGCTGGGACCACGTCTGGCAGCGACCGCCGCGGGTATCGAGGATGCGCGCATAGTCCCGGTTCGCCTCGCTGATCCGGCAGTGGCGGAACTTCTCAGGGAAGGTGATCGCGTCGATGTCCTGACCGTCGACTCGGACACACCAGCACACTCGGGTCGGCCGCAGAATGCCACCGTGTTGGCCTCCGACGCCGTCGTCGTACTGGTCACTCCGTCGGGGAACGGCCGTGACCAGCGCGATCGCGTGGTGATGCTGGCTTTGCCGGCAACCGAGGCCACCACGGTGGCCGCTGCATCGCTCACCAATGCGATCACCGTGACATTCCAGTGATCCGCCACCTGCGCCGCCTCTGATCTAGGCTTTTGCCCGGACAGTGCCGACTGACGTGCCACCCACTGGAGGAGACATCGACATGCTCAAGGGATTCAAGGACTTCCTGCTTCGGGGGAACGTCCTCGACCTCGCCGTCGCCGTAGTCGTCGGGGCCGCGTTCACCGCCATCGTGACCTCGTTCACCAACAACGTGATCAACCCGCTCATCGCAGTCGCGGGTGGAGCCAACGATCTCGGGTGGGGCTACCAGGTCCTCTCCGACAACCCCGCAACCTTCATCAATGTCGGGGCCGTGATCACTGCCGTCATCAACTTCGTGATCATCGCGGCGGTGGTCTACTTCATCCTCATCGTTCCTGCCAACGCCGCGAAGAAACGGTTCATCACCGAACCCGCCGACAAGAAGGCGAGCGAGGCCGACCTGTTGATTCAGATTCGCGACATCCTCGAGGCGAGCCTCGAAACCGACTCCTCGGGAACCACTGCAGGCGGCGCGCACTCCATGCCCGCAGACAAGGCCGCAAACCTGGAGAAGACGCGCCGATAAGTTCCGTCACCACACGGACGCGGGCCCGTGCACAGTCCAGTGCACGGGCCCGACGTCTCAGCGCTACAGAAGAAGTCAGCCGAGGCTGAAGGGCTGTCCCCACAGGGTGACGGTGCTGCTCACGTTCTCGGTCTCGACGGACACGTTCACATACGACCGTGCCTGGGCGTATCCCGCGCAGCCGCTCACACCGAGGGTCGAATCAGCCCACGTCACCGAACCATCAGTACCCTCGAAGCTGTTGTATGCCGAGTGTGACTCAGCGCCGTACGGATCGGCCGATTCAAGGTCGAGGATATCGACGCTCACTGCCTCGCCGGGGCCTAGGGTGACGCCCCCACCGGCGCCGCCCGAGAACGGGATCGCGACCGCTCCCGACGCGAGCTCACTGAGCGTCATCTCCGTCCCGGCTTCGGCACCCGCCTCCGCGCCGAAGTCGACCTGGCAGGCGAGGACGTAACCCGGCTGGATATCCGCACCTTCGGCGCCTGCACCCTCGAGGTGGACAGAGGCCTTGCCGTTGACCCAAACGTTGCGGTGCAACGGAGTCGAACCCAGCGACGGCGAGATGTTCGCACTCTCATCGGTCAGGTTCACCGTCACCACGGTGCCGTCGGCCAGAGTCTGCGTGATCGAACCACCGGGCAGCGGAACGAACGTGTCAGCGTTCGCCGCACCGACCGAGAAGAAGCCCATGGTCGCGGCAGCAGCGGCACCGACCGCGGCCAGACGCACACCGTTCTTACGATTGATGATCATTGTTCCCTCTCAGGGATATAACTCGCACACGCGAGAAGGTGGGTGGAAAGAACTGCGAACGAGCCGAATCAGCCGATGCTGAACGGCGCACCGTACAGAACGGACTTCGAGTAGTCGTTACCCACGATCTCCACGACCGAGTACGACCGAGCCTGCGCGAATCCACCGCACTTCTGCACCTGCAGCTCCGCATCCTGGTACTGCAGCGCGTACACGCCGTCCTTCTTGATGTCCTTCGCGGCCACCGGAACGTACTTGACCTCACCGGAGTTGAGCGGAACGCTCAACGACGTGCTCGTCGTCAACGAGTCCAGCCCCAGGCTGAAAGTCGGGTTCGCCGACAGACCCGTGATATCGACCTGGCAACCCACGATGTACCCGGTCGACACCCGCGAAACACCATGCGTCGTCGTCCCGTTCGTACCGTTGTACGAACCCTCGGTCTTCGCCGTGCTGTTTCCCTCGGGAACGTCGGTCGCTTCCTTGATGCCCTTGACATCAGCAACGACAGTTCCCGAGACCCAGGCCACCCGACCGGCACCATTGGCAGCCAACGACGGCGACGACAACGCGCTCTCCCCGGTACGCGTCAGCGTGGCATTCGGGCCCGCCTTCGAACCATCAGGCAGCGGGATGAAAGTATCCGCGCTCGCCGCACCAGTGGACATCAAACCGAGTGCAACAGCCGCAGCAGCACCCAGGCCTGCAATACGGGCGCCACGGCGCAGGCCGGACTTGCGGTTCTCGCTCATTCGTTCCCCTCATCAAGTGCGGGTTGCTCCGACCTTCGGAGAATTCCTCACACCTAGCGAGGTCTTAAGCTAAAGCATAAGAGTCCGTATCGTGACATCCGAATACGTACATTTACACGCGCGTTACCTGCCAAAATGTCGCGTGATCTTCACGTAATAACCCGTTGCAGAAAGCCCAAAATCGGGGCGTGAGTAATTCCACGCCCCGATTTCGGGTTTTGTGTTTCTTTATGGAGGAGAGCGATCAGCCGATGCTGAAGGGCTGTCCCCACAGGGTGACGTTGCTGGTCACGTTGTCGGTGCTGACGGCGACCTTGACGTAGCTGCGAGCCTGGGCGTAGCCGGCGCAGCCGCCCACGGCGAGGGTCGCGTCGGACCAGGTGACCGAGCCATTCTTACCCGTGAACTTGTTGCCGCCTGTGTGCGACTCGGAGCCGTAGGCGTCCTTCTTCTCGAGGTCGAGAATGGTCACGTTCTTCGCCTGGCCGGGACCCAATGTGATTCCACCGTTGGCCCCACCGGTGACAGGAATGGTCATGGTGCCGTCGGCGTTCTCGACCGGGTTCCCAGTGCTCGTGGTTCCCTTGCCGCTCGCGCCGAAGTCGACCTGGCAGGCGAGGATGTAGCCGGGGGTGATGGTGGCACCCTTGGCACCGGCTCCGTCGAGCGTGACAGAGGCCTTGCCGTTGACCCAAACGTTGCGGTGCAACGGAGTCGAACCCAGCGACGGCGAGATGTTCGCACTCTCATCGGTCAGGTTCACCGTCACCACGGTGCCGTCGGCCAGAGTCTGCGTGATCGAACCACCGGGCAGCGGAACGAACGTGTCAGCGTTCGCCGCACCGACCGAGAAGAAGCCCATGGTCGCGGCAGCAGCGGCACCGACCGCGGCCAGACGCACACCGTTCTTACGATTGATGATCATTGTTCCCTCTCAGGGATATAACTCGCACACGCGAGAAGGTGGGTGGAAAGAACTGCGAACGAGCCGAATCAGCCGATGCTGAACGGCGCACCGTACAGAACGGACTTCGAGTAGTCGTTACCCACGATCTCCACGACCGAGTACGACCGAGCCTGCGCGAATCCACCGCACTTCTGCACCTGCAGCTCCGCATCCTGGTACTGCAGCGCGTACACGCCGTCCTTCTTGATGTCCTTCGCGGCCACCGGAACGTACTTGACCTCACCGGAGTTGAGCGGAACGCTCAACGACGTGCTCGTCGTCAACGAGTCCAGCCCCAGGCTGAAAGTCGGGTTCGCCGACAGACCCGTGATATCGACCTGGCAACCCACGATGTACCCGGTCGACACCCGCGAAACACCATGCGTCGTCGTCCCGTTCGTACCGTTGTACGAACCCTCGGTCTTCGCCGTGCTGTTTCCCTCGGGAACGTCGGTCGCTTCCTTGATGCCCTTGACATCAGCAACGACAGTTCCCGAGACCCAGGCCACCCGACCGGCACCATTGGCAGCCAACGACGGCGACGACAACGCGCTCTCCCCGGTACGCGTCAGCGTGGCATTCGGGCCCGCCTTCGAACCATCAGGCAGCGGGATGAAAGTATCCGCGCTCGCCGCACCAGTGGACATCAAACCGAGTGCAACAGCCGCAGCAGCACCCAGGCCTGCAATACGGGCGCCACGGCGCAGGCCGGACTTGCGGTTCTCGCTCATTCGTTCCCCTCATCAGGATTCGTGCAGGTTCCCAGCCCCGACGATCGAAGCTGAGGAGTGGTCCATTTCGGGCCCAGCGCAGTATTCGCAGCAAAGGTGTCCGCAAAGTGAACTGCGCACGACCAGTTACCGGGAATGTGACGCTAGAGACCAACCTCACAAACGAGGCCGATCCGGCGACGACGTGGCACCACGCCCCGCCCCTCCATTTCAGTACTGACTCGCCAGGGACATTAACCTTCCCTAACGATCCCGGCAACGTGATCGTCTCGTGACAGGTTTGTGATGTACCTCACATAGTTGAACGATGAACGTTACTCGTCAGTAATTTTCTGTGGACACACGCCAAGGGGTTGTAGTTTTACCTGGCCTTTTGGAAGGAATGCATTTACCGTAACCGACGCCAACATTAAAATTCACGCTGATTCAACAGTCGGTCATCCGTGATGAGGGGGCACCTGTCGCCGAAACCACTCCGCGGATTCCTCGTCTCGTCCCACAGCGTGAGATCCGCCGGGTTCGCGTTCGTCGGCGGTGGTGTCGGGGAAGACGTCCCCGAAGATGCGCGCGAGCCGGGCCCTGTCGATCGGGGCCCGGCTCGGTGCTGCGTTCTCGGTCGGCTCGCCGTCCGACGGAGGGGAAGTGGAGATGGCTCAGCCTTCCAGACCGGACAGCTCGGTGATGACGTGCGACGCGAGTGGCGTCAGCGTCGCCATGCCGTCTCGCACGGCAGCGCGCGAAGACGCCAGGTTGACCACCAGCGTGCTCCCCGACACACCCGCGAGACCGCGCGACAAACCGGCGTCGAGGGAACCTGCTGCAAGTCCGGACGTGCGCAGCGCTTCGGAGATTCCCGGAATCTCCCGGTCGAGTACCTCCGCGGTGACGTCGGGCGTGACGTCACGCGGCGAGACACCCGTACCGCCGACGGAGACGACGAGGTCGACCCCGCCGATGACGGCGGTGTTGAGGGCGTTGCGAATCTCGACCTCGTCGGCTGCCACCGCGACGATGGCGTCGACGATGAACCCGGCCTCGTTGAGCAACTCAGTGACCAGCGGACCGATGGAGTCCTTGCCGTCACCGTGGGCGGTGCGGTCGTCGACGATAACTACCAGCGCGCGGCCGGCCAGCGAGGCTTCGATATCCATGGTCCCTACCGTAGTGGCCCCGTTCAACACGGACTCGACCTGCCCGAGGATCCCTGCGTTCATCATCGGCCGCCCTGTTCTGCGGTTCCCAGCGTGACATCGACGGTCTTGGTGTTCGACCCGTTTCCGTCCGAGTACGTAATGGACACTGTGTCTCCTGGTGCGTGGGAACGGATGGCAGCGATGAGGGCGTCACCGCTGGTGATGACACGGTCGTCGACCTTGGTGATCACCGACCCCTTCGGAATTCCGGCCTTCTCGGCCGGGCCGCCCGGCGTCACCTCGACGACGGTGGCACCGTTGGCGGCATCCTGCGACGGGACCTGGATGCCGATGATGGCCTGCGTGGCCTTGCCGGTGTCGACCAACTCGTCGGCGATGCGGCGAGCCTGATCGACCGGGATCGCAAATCCGAGGCCGATGGAGCCGCTCTGCTCCCCCGCTCCGGTTCCGCCGATACTCGCGATCGCCGTGTTGATCCCGATCAGTTGCCCGTCCATGTTCACGAGAGCGCCACCCGAGTTGCCCGGGTTGATCGCCGCGTCGGTTTGCAGGGCGTCGATGACGGTGTTCTGGTTGCCCGACTCACCGGAGGTCGACACCGGACGGTTGAGGGCGGAGATGATTCCCTCGGTGACCGTGCCTGCCAGCCCGAGCGGCGAACCGATCGCCACCACCTGCTGGCCCACCTGGACGTTGGCGGACGTTCCCAGTTCGATGGGTGTCAGATCCGTTTTGCCCGACGCCTTGATGACAGCCAGGTCGGAGACCGGGTCGGCGCCGACCAGGGTTGCGTCCGCGGTGCTGCCGTCCGAGAAGGCCACCGTCAGCTTGCCCCCTCTCGCCGCCGCGCCGGCGACGTGATTGTTGGTGAGGATGAGACCGTCGGAGGACAACACGACCCCCGACCCTTCCCCACCGGATCCGCCGGCGGTTGCGACCTCGATCTGGACGACACTCGGGACCACCTTGTTCGCGACGGCCTGCACCGAGCCCGCCGGGGCGTTGACCGCGGGAGTTGCGGTGTTGTTCTTCGGAGCGTCGAGTGAGTTGGTCACCGCCGCGCCGTTGCCGTCCCGTTGGGTAGCGAGCGAACCGACGGCACCGCCGATGCCGCCGCTCACCAACGCCAGTGCGACGGCCCCGACGACGATGGCCGTCCGCGCGGGACGCTTGGCCGTCGCTGCCGACGCCGGCTGTCCCGGCCCGTAGTGACCGGAGAACGACCCCGTGGGCGCTCCCTGCTGCGGGGCGGCCTGCTGGGGTCCCGAGCCGTGCTGCGGCTGCCCGAACTGCTGTGTGGACTGATGTGGAACGCCGTACGGGGCCCCCTGCTGGTAGCCCGCCGATCCGTAGGCCTGCGGGCCCGGCCCGGTAGGGCGGTGCGGCGTGGTCGGGAACTGCTCGGTCGGCTGGTAGCCCGGAGTGGGCCGGGCAGCCTGGTCACCGGTGTCGCGACTGTTGCTGTCGGAACTGTTTCGATCTTCGGTCATCGCATCACTTCCATCTCCCGCGGCCACCCGCAGGGGCAGCCGCACCGTCTCTGTGTACGAGAGTGCCCGGTGGGACTGAGAAGGTCCTGAGACCGGCCTTTGAGTTTGCCCAACCCTTCCCCAGGTTATTCCGACTCCGGTTCCCCGGGAAGAACGATGCGGATGAGTGCACCGCCCCGCTCGGAGACGTCCACGGCAATGGTGCCTCCGTGCTTGACGACTACCTGCCGCACGATGGCGAGCCCTAATCCCGAGCCGGGCATCGAGCGCGACGCCATGGAACGGTAGAAGCGGTCGAACACCAGCTCGCGGTCTTCCTCGGGGATGCCGGGGCCGGCGTCGTCCACCGTCAGCTCGAGCAATCCCTCGCCGGCAGGCTTCATCATCACACGCACCTGCTCACCGGTGGGACTCCACTTGGCCGCGTTGTCGAGCACGTTCAATACCGCCCGGGACAACCCGGCGTGATCGCCGTAGACGAACCATGGAACGGTGACGGCGGTGAAGTCGATTTCGTTGCGGCGGCGGCGCGCCCGCTCGAGGCAGCGCTCCACCACCTCGCTGAGGTCGACGCGCTCGAACACCGTCTCGGGCGCATCCTCGCGGGCGAGATCGACGAGATCGCCCACCAGGGTGGACAGCTCCTCGATCTGCGCTACCACGTCGGTGCGCAGTTCGGCCATGTCCTCGTCCGGAATGTGCGGGGCGCCAGGGCGACTCGACGCGATCAGCAATTCCATGTTGGTCCGCAACGAGGTGAGCGGTGTCCGCAGTTCGTGACCGGCGTCCGCCACCAACCGGCTCTGGCGCTCACGTGATTCGGCCAGCGCCCGGAGCATCGTGTTGAAACTCTCGGTCAGCCGCGCGAGTTCGTCGTTACCCGTCACCGGCATGGGGGTCAGGTCATCGGTGCGCGCCACCCTCTCGGTGGCCGCGGTGAGCCGCGCGATCGGCCGGAGCCCTGTGCGTCCCACCGTCGTTCCGGCGACCGCCGCGAGAACGACACCGCACGCACCGACCACGAACAGCACCCACGCCAGTCTGTCCAGCACCGCACCGGTCGGTGCGAGGCGCTGGGCAATCACCAGGGTGCTGCCGTCCTGGGTGCGCTCGGCCAGCACCCGCTGGTTCTCGGCAGTACGCAGCGACGTGCCCTCCTCACCACGGGCGACCGCCAACTCGGGCTCGCCGATGGGAACACTCGAACCGGGCGGCGTGTACGTGTCGAGGTCCGGGAAGATCAGCGCCACACTGATGTCCGTCGTGTACAGCGTCGCACCCGCGATGTAGCGCGGGTCGAACGTCACCAGATTGCTGTCGATCAACGCCGATGCGCGCGTGCGCAACTGATTGTCGACGTCCGCGTAGAGCGCCCGGGACACCACCGCGTAGGCGGCGATCGCCATCACGGCCACCGCGATTGCCACTACCGACGCCGCGAGGAGCGTGACACGCCAGCGCAGCGACACCGACCGCGTCAACGGCATCGGTGGACGCATCTCCGGCGGCAGCGGAATCGGTCCGGTGTGGTATCGGCCGGTGGCAAGCGGTTCGTGCCCCGGCAACCCCGGCTTGTCGGCGGTTCGGTGGAACGGCACAGCCATCACGGCGGAGTCTCCCGCAGCACGTAGCCGACGCCCCGCACGGTATGCAGCAGGCGCGGCTCCCCATCAGCCTCCGTCTTGCGACGCAGATACCCCACATAGACCTCGAGGGCGTTGCCCGACGTCGGGAAGTCGTAACCCCACACTTCTTCGAGGATGCGGCCACGGGTGAGCACCCGGCGCGGGTTCGCCATCAACATTTCCAACAGCGAGAACTCGGTACGGGTGAGGCTGATGGACCGTTCGCCGCGCGTCACCTCCCTGGTGACCGGGTCGAGGGTCAGGTCCTCGAAGGTCATCTTCTCCGAGTCGATTCCCGGTTCGGGCGCCGCCCGGCGTAGCAGAGCGCGCAGCCGGGCGAGCAGTTCCTCGAGGGCAAACGGTTTGGGAAGATAGTCGTCGGCTCCCGCATCGAGTCCCGAGACCCGCTCCGACACGGAGTCGCGAGCGGTAAGAACTAGGATCGGCAGGTCGTCACCGGTGCTCCGCAGCCGCCGGCACACTTCGAGGCCGTCGAGGCGCGGCATCATCACGTCGAGCACCAGCGCATCCGGTCGTGCGGCCGCCACCTTCTCGAGCGCATCGATACCGTCGACGGCCAGTTCCACCGAGTACCCGTTGAAGCTCAGGGACCGCCGCAAGGACTCCCTCACGGCCCGATCGTCGTCGACCACCAGAATGCGCATACCCGACAGTTTGACCCGGCCGACTGAGTAATGGCTGAGAAGGGTCGGTACGGAGCCGGATGTGATCACTCCACGATGCGCGGTCCCGGCAGGCTCCACTTTCGCCAGAGCGCGAGCAGACGGAGAATCGAGGCCAGCGCCGTGCCCGCGATCAGAGCGGCGTTCGGACCGGACCCGAGTTCACTCGACACGACCACCAGCGCCGACCCCAGGAGCGCGGGAATTGCGTAGAGATCCCTGTGGAGCAGCAGCGGAACTTCGTTCACCAACACGTCGCGCAATATCCCCCCGCCGATAGCCGCCGTGCCCCCGATCAGGCACGAGGCCAGTGGGCTCGCGCCGTGCTCGAGTGAAATCACCGCACCCGTACTCGCGAACAGGCCCATACCCACCGCGTCGAGCACGAGGATCTCGCGACGCAGTCGGCTGAGCGCCGAGTGCAGGAAGAACACCAGCAACGACGTGCCGAGAGCAGTGCCGAAGTTGGGCCAGCTCCCCAGCGACGTGGGCGGATGGATGTCCAGCAGGAGGTCGCGGACGATGCCGCCACCGATACCGGTGAAGACACCGACCACGCACACCCCGAAGATGTCGAGCCGCTTCGTCACGCCCACCAGCGCACCCGACGCCGCAAACGCCGCGATGCCCACCAGTTCGAGGATGTAGAGCAGCACCCGCCAAGGTTCGCACGCGGGCCTGCCGTCGTTTCGTCCCGGCCGGGTCGGGCCTACCTGCCAGCCGGGTCCAGCAATCCCAGCTTCACGGCCTTCACCAACCGGCGGGGTACACGGTGGGTGGTTCCCCCGACAGTCACCTCCACCAGGTCGGGAACCTGAGCCTTCCACTGCGACCTACGACTACGCGTGTTGGACCGCGACATCTTGCGCTTGGGTACTGCCATCTTCCTCTCTCCTCCTTCGTCGCCTGTGAGTACTTCTTAACCACGGAGTGTTAAGAAGTACTCACAGGCGCTTGCGCACTCCATACCGGCGTTCGAACTTCTCGACGCGGCCCGCGGTGTCCATGACGCGTTGCGCGCCGGTCCAGAACGGGTGGGACTCACTGGTCACGTCGACCACCACCAGCGGATAGGTGTTGCCGTCCGCCCACTCCACGGTGCGGTCGCTGGTCACCGTCGACCGCGTGAGGAACGTGGTTCCGGTGCTGGCGTCCTGGAAGACCACGGGGTGATAGTCGGGGTGGATGTTCGGTTTCATTCGTGTCCCTCTCTCGAGCTGTCGGGTTCTGCGTACGGTGATTCGCTGCTGTCGCAGGGGTCTTCGTGGAACTGGCCGAACGGGTCGGGCCACGACTCCCACGCGGCCTCGTCGGCGAGTTCTTCGTCGGTGACCAGCGCCCACTGGAGCGTCCGGTCGATGTCGCTGGGGTCGGCCGCATGTACCAGAACCACCATCGAGCTGTGCCGGTCGCCGAACCGTTCGTCCCAGCACAGGGCCGCCATTGCTCGCCGCGCCGTGGGGAGTTGGTCCTGTTCGGCCGGGGTCATCGCGGCCAGCCATCGATCGGCACTCGCCACCCGCAGTCCCCCACCGGCGGATTCGAGCCACAGCGCCTCGTCGGGCTGCGTGGCCACCCACACCCGGCCGCGCGCCGTGACCACACCCTCCAGAAGAACGTCGATGGCCTCGTGCAGTCGCTCGGGGTGGAAGGGCCGGTTCGCCGAGAACTCGACGATCATGACCCCGCAGTCGTGCGACAGCGGCGGCTGCCCCCGCAGCAGAGGTGAGTGGGCGTTCGTCAGCTCGCCCCGCCGGGCACCGGAGGGGATTTCCAGGAGCAACCGCTCGACGTCGAGTCCGTCGACGTCCCAGGCGATCGGTGCGCCGGGAGCGAGCCGCGCCAGGACGGCGTGGAGCCTGGCCTGCTGCCACCCGTCGCCGGCGCTGCCCGACACCACCAGGGCGTCGGCGAAGTCGACCTGCCCGACGGCGACCTGGGCGACGGTCCGGTCGTCGCCCAGAGCCTCGTCGCCGGTCGCGTCGTCGAGCCACGACTGGGCGTCGATGCACGTGATCGCGGCCTCGACACGGACATCCCGTGAGGCGGTTCCGTCGAGCTGGCCGACTACCCCGGACACCACCACGTGCTCGATTGCCCAGCACACGGCCTCGGGTTCGAGCCGGCGGTCGAGGTGCAACACGATGCGCTGCACGGAGCTGCGTGCATGAAGGCGGCGGAGCAACGGGAGCAGGTCTTCCCGGAGTGTGCAGGAGATACAGCCGTGCGCGAGCTCGAGGATTCCGACGCGGGTGCGCTCTCTCCCCGACTCCATCGTGGTGACGGTGCGCCGCACGACGCCTTCGTGCACGAGGTCGAGGTCGTGATGCACGACCACGGTGTCGTCACGGAGCAGCGACCGCGCGACGGTGTCGGTGGGGCCGCTCCATCCGGATACCAGGACGAGCGGCGTCCGGTGAATCTCACTCACGAGCACCCTTTCGATAACGATTGTCATTGCTTACCGAGAAACGCTACATTGGATTTTCGTCGTTGTCGAAAATGATTGTCATCACCTTGCTGACCGGTAGTCGCCTGGATGCGGGAGGAGACAGAAAGGAATGCCCATGTCGGCACATTGCCAAGTGTCCGGACGCCGGCCAGGATTCGGCAAATCCGTATCGCACTCCCACAAGCGCACCAATCGGCGCTGGGATCCGAACATTCAGAAGAAGACATACCTTCTGCCCAGCGAGGGGCGGCGGATCACTCTCACCGTCTCCGCCAAGGGGATCAAAACCATCGACCGGGACGGAATCGAGGCCGTGGTTGCCAAAATCCGGGCCCGCGGAGGGAAGGTCTGATGGCCCGGAACGAAATCCGTCCGATCGTGAAGCTGAAGTCGACGGCGGGTACGGGACACACCTACGTCACCAGGAAGAACCGCCGCAACGACCCCGACCGACTGGTGATGAAGAAGTATGACCCCGTCGTCCGGCGCCACGTCGATTTCCGAGAAGAAAAGTAGAAGACACCCCGATGGCGAAGAAGTCGAAGATCGCAAAGAACGAACAGCGCAAAATCATCGTTGCGCGCTACGCGGAGCGGCGGGCCGAGCTGAAAGAGGTCATCCGCCGCCCGTCGAGCAGCGATGACGAGCGCGCGCAGGCGCAGACGGCACTGCAGCGTCTACCCCGGGACTCGAGTCCGGTACGATTGCGCAATCGAGACGCTGCGGATGGACGTCCGCGCGGCCACCTGAGGAAGTTCGGGCTCTCTCGCGTGCGTGTTCGCGAGATGGCACACCGCGGGGAGCTGCCAGGCGTCCACAAGTCGAGCTGGTAAAGGAAGAAGATGGCAGTCAAGAGAGCACCGTCGAAGAAGCCGCGTCCCGTCGAGGGACGCAAGCCGAAGAAGAACCCGTTGTTCGCGGCGAAGATCGAGTACGTCGATTACAAGGACATCAACCTTCTCCGCACGTTCATCTCCGATCGCGGCAAGATCCGTAGCCGCCGCGTGACGGGCCTGACCCCGCAGCAGCAGCGCCAGGTTGCCGTCGCCGTCAAGAACGCTCGCGAGATGGCCCTGCTGCCTTTCACCAGCCGGTAGCAGCTTCTTCACAGACAACCGAAGGCCGCGTAGTCCACGGACTACGCGGCCTTCGGCGTATTCCGAGCGGAGCTAGCCGAGCATCGCCTGCATCTCGGCAATCTCCCGCTGCTGAGCGCTCACGATGCCGGTGGCGAGTTGCTTGGCATCGGGATTCTCGCCCTCCGCCAGTTCGGTGTCGGCCATCTCGACGGCGCCCTCATGGTGCTCGATCATCATCGTCAGCCACATCCGGTCGAACTCGGGCCCCGACATGCCCATCAAGGTGGACATGTCGTCTTCGGACATCATTCCGGCGCCCGACCCATGGTCCATCCCTTCGTGACCGGTGGACGTCGGAGCGGTGTCACCAGACTGAGCGAGCAACCCGGTGATCTGATCCATCTCCGGTGCTTGAGCGGCCTCGATCCGCTGGGCGAGCGCCACCAGTTCGGCATTGTCGGTGCGGCCGTCGACCATCTCGGCCATCTGCACCGCCTGCGCATGATGCGGATACATGCCGCGCAGGAACGTGATGTCGGCGTCGTTGAACTGAGCTTCGGCCCCGCTGCCGGCCTCGGCCGAGGTCGACATGGAGTGGGACGTCGGCGAGGCGCCCGAGCTGCTCGGGTCGGACGAGTCGGTGCCGCAGCCGGCGAGGACGAGCGCGGCGCCGGCCGCCGCGGCAATGAAAGCTGCACGGGTGGTACGCATGGGAAATCTCCTCATGGACATGCTTCGGGAAAGTGACAGCAAGATCCGCCGGAGCCCTGAGCTCCGGACTCCCCGTCACACCCGCAGTATCGACAGCTGCGCCAATGACAACACGGTCCACGCCGGTGGTCCACGTCCGGACTGCACCCGGTCGACGCTCACCCGCGACATCGGCGACGGCGCCTCGGCACCGGCCACGCAGGGTACCGTCGCACGCGTGAGCACCGGTGCCACGACGACCACGCCGGCGCAGTGATGTCCGTTGGGGTGCGACTGTTCGCACTCGTTTCCCGTGCAGTCGTGGCCGTGGTTCGTACCGGGGTCGTGCGAGACGGCCGCGGCATGCAACGAACCGTCATGAGCCGGAGCGGAAGCGGCGGTGAAACTGTGCATCACAAGGACCGCAGCCGCCACCGTGACCAGCAACGCAATGCGTGCGGTGGGCGTACGCATACGTCTCGCCGCCGGGGTCATGACTTCCACTGTAGCGGCACATACCCGCCAGGGGTACGACGGTAACGCCGAGCCTTTGGTCGCACTCGCTCGAGCTCAGAGCGACGACAGGATGTCGAGTCCCTGCTGCTCGAGGCCACCGATGGTGTTGGTGAGAATGACCAATCCGCGCTCGCCGCGCCGATCGAGAACCACGGTGCACTGGAACCCGCCCGTCGCCCCGCCGTGGAGCGTGTACTCGCCACCCTCGAACGGCACCACCGACCACGTCAATGCCCGGTAGGTGTTGCCGATCCACCGCTGATCCATCGCGGCGCTGCCCGGCACCGTGCCGTCGATAAGCTGCCGTACGTAGCCCGCCATATCCGCCGCCGTGGACCGCAGCCCACCGGCGGGAGCGTAGGCGTCGAGCGGCCACGGGGCCTGCGATCGATGCAGTACGTCGAATCCGCGGGTGGCGTCGGCGGGCAGGTCTGCCGCAGTCAGCGGTAACCAGGTATCCGACAACCCGAGCGGTACCAGCATCCGTTCGCGCAGAAGCGACGGATAGTCGGTGCCGACGGCTGCGGCCAACGCCTGTCCGAGCAACGCGAAACCAACCGTCGAATACGCGTACGTTCCGCGACTGCCGAGCTGCGCCGACTGCACCTGCTGCAGCAGCACCTCCCGGTCGTATGTGAAGGGATTGGTCGCGGACACCCAGTGGCCCACCGCCACAACGGCATCGGTGGTCATCGGAAACTGCGCCAGTCCCGACGTGTGCGAGGCCAATTCGAGCAGGGTCACGTCGGCGACCGGCGCACCCCACAACGGCAGCAATTCTCCGACGGTGGTGTCCTCCCGCACCTCACCGCGCGCCACCGCGTCGACGAACAGCTGCGCGGTGAACGTCTTGGTGAGAGAACCTATCTCGTACTCGGTGTCGTCGGCCGCGCCGAAGTGGGCGAACCGGGTTCCGGAGGCGTCCACGTATGCGACACTGGCGTTCTCGCGATAGCTGCGGCTCAGAACCTGTCCGGCGAGCGACACCAATTGCGGGTCGCCGCTCGACGGGGGCGCCAGCGCAGACGTAGCGGGAGCCGTGACCGCCGTGAGAACGCAGGCGCAGAACAGCGCGCACAGAATGGTCGTCCGACGCAGCATCGCAACTCCTCGCGCACGTCCGAACGCACGTGCCTCTCCCGGTTCCCGCTCGAGCCTATTGTCACCCACCGGAAAGGTGCCCACTAGACTTCGGACGGTTTGCCGACAAGAGGCTCACCGGTCGAGGAGGTGCCCCGCAGCGTGTCGGGAATAGTTGCGGGATTCACCGTCATCTTCGTGATCATCGCGATCGGCTACATTCTCGGCCGGCGTGGAACGCTCGGAGCGGAGGGCGAATCCGTCCTGGGCAGGCTGGTGTTCTTCGTCGCGACACCGGCGCTGCTCTTCGATTCGCTTGCATCGTCCGACCTTTCCGTGATCTTTTCGCCGACGCTGGCCGTCGCTGCTGCGACCGCTTTGACAGTCGGCGCACTGTACATGGTGGTGGCGCGGGTATGGCTACGCAGGTCGCTTCCGGAGCTGACGATCGGGGCGTTGTCGGCGTCGTACGTCAATTCCGCGAACCTGGGCATTCCCATTGCGGTGTTCGTGCTCGGTGACGCGTCGTTCGTGGCCCCACTGCTCCTGTTCCAGATAATCGTGTACTCGCCGATCGCGTTGACCATCCTGGACATCACCACGTTGCGCAGGAGCGCATCACGACTCGAGACCGTAACCGCACCGTTCAAGAATCCGATCGTCGTGGCCGGCGCCGCGGGACTGGTGCTCGCCCTCGTCGACTGGACCCCGCCCGAAGCGGTGATGCAACCGTTCCGGCTCATCGGCGGCGCCTCCGTACCGGGTGCCCTGCTCGCCTTCGGTATCTCGCTGTACGGGGTGCGCGTCCTCGAGAAGGGAACGAGTCCACGCCGGGAAGTCGCACTGGCTTCGGTGCTCAAGATCGGCGTGCAACCCGTCCTCGCGTACCTGATGGCGCGATACCTGCTCGGCCTCGAGGGGCATGAATTGTTCGCGATCGTGGTTGTGTCGACCCTGCCGACGGCGCAGAACGTCTTCGTCTACGCCAGCCGGTACCGGTGCGGAACGGTGCTGGCGCGGGACACGGCCTTCGTCACTACTTTGGCGGCAATTCCGGCAATCGCGCTGGTCTCGGGACTGCTCGCGTGACGGGGTTACGGTGGCTTATGCGCGTAATCGCCCTCGCAGTGCTGGCCTGCCTCGCCGTCGCCGGATGCGGGTCCACCTCGAGCACCGACGAACCGACGATTCCCCCCGAGATCGCATCCGCCGTCGACCCGAGCCCCACCCATCCGTCGTCGGGGATGCCCGTGCCCAGCGAGGTACCCGGCGAGGAATTCGGTACGGTGTTCACCGCCCGGCCCGACATCGTCCGTGCCCATCCGACCCCATTCGAGTCGTGGTCCCGCGCCGACGGCAACAAGATCGCGATCCATTTCGTCACCGGAACCCCGGAGTGTTACGGCGCCGATGCGACCGTCACCGAGACGGACACCACCGTCACCATCTCCCTACGCACCGGAAGCCTGCCGGAGTCGGCCGACAAGATGTGCATCCTGGTCGCAGTGTTCGGCACGCTCGAGGTGCCTTTGCAGGCGCCGCTCGGCGATCGCCGGGTGATCAACGGGTGAGCCGTTGAAGCACTGGTTCCTCAACGTCTGCATCGCCACCGCACTACTCCAGGCCGTCTATCACGCCGTCCGCGTTCTCGTCTCGTACCGTGTCCTCGCTCTCGGCGGTGACGCGGTCACTATCGGAATCGTGACGGCCCTGTTCTCGCTGGCACCCCTGCTCGTCGCGGTCCGCATCGGGCGGGCGGTCGACCAGCGGCACGCGGCAGCTGTCCTGCGTACCGGCGTCGCGCTCACGACACTCGGTGTCGTGGTGATCGCGCTCAGCAACGACCTGATCGTGCTCGGCGTGGGCAACGTGGTCCTCGGGTTCGGCCAGATTCTCGTCACCGTGGCCGGGCAGGGATTCATCACCTTGCTGTCGAAACCGGGCGAGCTGGACAAGGGGTTCGCGGGCCTGACCCTCGGCGTGTCGGTCGGTCAGGCCGTCGGCGTGCCGGTCGTGGGGCTGATCGCGGCCCGCAGCTCGGACGGCGGACCGGTGCAGACCACTCTCGCGCTGGCGGTCATGGCAGCGGTGTCGCTGGCGTCGATTCCGTTCGCGTTGCCGATCCGCGAGCGTCCGCAGTCCAGGAAGCCGGCCGCGAAAGACCAGCAGTCCGTCGCGAGCATGATCTCGACGTCCGGTATGCGACCCGCGGTGTTCAGCAGCCTCATCGTCCTCGCCTCCGTCGACGTCGTCGTGGCCTATCTGCCCGTCCTGGGCCACGAATTCGGTTTCAGCGTTCTCCTGGTGTCGTTGCTGCTCACCGCGCGTACCGCGGCATCAATCGTGTCCCGGGCGTTTCTGCCGTGGCTGCTCACCCGGGCACCGCGACAGCGACTGCTCGTCTCCGCGACATTGTGTTCGGCGCTGCCCACCGCGCTCCTGCCGTTCGTCCGCGATCCGTGGTGGATGGCCTTGCTCCTGGTGGTGGCCGGCTTCTTCTGGGGCATCGGGCAGCCGCTGACGATGACCTGGGTGACCGGCCTCGTCACCGGCCCCAACCGGGCGGCCGCGTTGTCTCTGCGCCTGACCGGGAACCGCCTGGGCCAGGTGCTGATCCCCTTGGCCGCAGGCGCTATGGCCGGTGTCGCGGGCACGGCGTCGATCTTCGTGATCACCGGAGGTCTTCTGGGCACGGCGGCGGTGTCCACTTGGCGAGCCGTGCGTACTTCATAACCACCCGCGGTTAATAAGTACTCACGGGTGCCTAAATGTCGCACCGGCCGGTGTTCGACGCTCCACTTCGTCGGCTGTGGCGTGCGTCTCTCCTCGGCAGACTTGTTCCCAGTCACGCGTTTGCCAGATCAGGGGTCAGGAGCCACACGATGAGCTTTACCGGTGTCATTCCGAGCACGACCGACACTCCTCGTCCACATCAGGACGAGCGCGCCGAATCGCGCGCGGTACAAGCATCGGGCGACACCACTCCGCAGCTACGTTTCCTCGACCCCGCCGACACCGGGTCCGGGCGGGCGGCCGTGATGGTCTGGCCGCAGGCTCCCCTGCTCGCGGAGCTCGTCGCCCTCTTCGCCGACCTCGGTTTGCGGGTTGCCTCCCATGAGCAGCTTCCCGCCGCCGAGTCCGGCGAGACGGTAGTGCACCGCTTCGATTTCAGCACCGACGGCTCCGCCTGGGACAGCGCGACTCCCGGCCTCGTCTCCGCCGCGTTCGGGGCCGCGGCAGCCGGCCATTTGGAGGTGGACGGATTCACCCGCCTCATTCCGGCCGCCAACGTGTCGTGGTCCGACGCCGTCGTGATCCGTGCGGCCTGCCGTTATCTCCGCCAGGTGGGACTCGGCCTGTCGGAGCCCAACATCGTGGCAATCCTGTTGCGCAACAGCAGTTTCGTGCGCGGGTTCGGCGCACTGTTCGCGGCTCGCTTCGATCCTGCGCGGACCGATCGGGGCACGGCCGTCGCGGATGCGGAAAAGATTCTCCTCACCGCCATCGAGAAGACCACGACGTTGGACGAGGACCGCCTGCTGCGCGGCCTGTTGTCGTTCATTTCGGCCGTACTGCGCACCAACTGGTTTCAGCACGACCGCACGGCGGGAGCCGGCACCGCGGCGGCGTTCAAGATCGATCCTGCGCTGCTGTCGCTGTCCGCTCCCGTCACCCCGTACCGCGAGATCTTCGTGCACTCTCGCATAGTGGAGGGCAGTCACGTGCGCAGCGGCACGGTGTCCCGCGGCGGTTTGCGCTGGTCGGACCGCAAGGACGACTTCCGCACCGAGGTACTGGGCCTGATGAAGACGCAGCACGTGAAGAACTCGCCGATCGTTCCGATGGGCGCGAAGGGCGCGTTCGTCGTGCGCACCGATCCGGCTCCCGATGCTGTGCGGCAGGCGTACACGACCTTCATCGAGGGACTGCTCGACGTCACCGACGACATCGTCGACGGCGAGGTGGTGCACCCCCGCGACACCGTGATCTACGACGGCGACGATCCGTATCTGGTGGTGGCCGCCGACAAGGGCACGGCGCGGTTCTCCGACCTCGCCAACAGTATTGCGGTGCGACGCGGTTTCTGGCTCGGCGACGCCTTCGCCTCCGGAGGTTCGGCGGGTTACGACCACAAGGCGATGGGTATCACCGCACGCGGTGGATGGGTTTCGGTACGTAGACATTTCGCCGAGATGGGCAAGAACGTCGACACCGACGCGTTCACCGTGGTGGGGATCGGCGACATGTCCGGGGACGTCTTCGGCAACGGCATGCTGCTCAGTCGCGCGATCCGCCTCGTCGGCGCGTTCGACCACCGGCACATCTTCCTCGACCCGGACCCGGATTCCGAAGCGTCCTACCGCGAGCGCGAACGACTGGCCGGGTTGCCGGGAAGCAGCTGGGACGACTACGACCGCGACGTGGTGTCCGCCGGTGGCGGGGTGTGGCCTCGGACCACCAAGAAGATTCCGCTGTCCCCTCGGGTGCGCGAACGGCTCGGCGTCGAGGAAGCAGAACTGCCCCCGCACGAGGTGGTGAAGGCCCTGCTCAAGGCCGAGGTCGATCTGTTGTGGAACGGCGGAATCGGAACCTACGTCAAGGCGTCCGCGGAAAGCAACGCCGACGCTGCCGACCCGGCCAACGACTCCGTCCGCGTCGACGCCGACATGCTGCGCGCCGCAGTGGTCGGCGAGGGCGGGAACCTCGGGTTCACCCAGCGGGCCCGCATCGAGTATGCGCTGAGGGGCGGCCGCATCAACGCGGACTTCATCGACAACGCCACCGGTGTCGCCACCTCCGATCGCGAAGTGAACCTGAAGATCGCGGTGGACGCGGCGGTAGCGGCCGGAGAACTGCCTGCTGCGGAACGGAACTCGCTCCTCGCTCGCGTCCAGGACGAGATTGCCGAGTCGGTGCTGGCCGACGCGTCGGCCCAGACCCTCGCGATCAGTCTCGCCGAGGTGCACGCCCCCTTCCTTCTCGGACGTCATGAACGGCTGATCGAAAACCTCGAACGGGACGCAGGACTCAGTCGATCCGCCGAGGTCCTCCCGACCGCAGCGGAATTGACTGCACGACACCGCGCCGGGCAGGGACTGGTCCGTCCCGAGATCGCCGTCCTGTTGGCACAGTCCAAGAATCTCGTCGTTACGGAACTACTCGCCTCCCCGGTCCTCGACGACGCGGTGTTCGACGGCGTCCTGGCGGACTACTTTCCCGCACCGATCCGGGAGCGGGTACCGCAGCAGATCAGCGGACACCGACTGGCCCGCGAGATCGTCGCCGTGCTCGTCGCAGGCGACATGATCGACCGGGTGGGACCCGGACTGATCCATCGCCTGGAGGAGCGCCTCGGTGTCGGCACCCCCGACATCACGAGCGCCTACGCGGTGGTGCGGCAGGTGTTCGACATCGATCGCTTGTGGGACCAGGTACTCGCCTTGCCGGGTGCCTCCCACCGCACGAGGTTGAATCTGCATTTCGGCATCCAGGACCTGATCGAGCGCACCACGTCGTGGCTCCTGCGGCACCGCACCGCCGACACCGACGCTCGCGCGTCGATCGAGCGATTCACCGACCCCGTCCGCGAACTGGCTTCCGCCCTGCCCCGGCTGACCGGTGCACCCGCGCAGGACTTGAGCACGCTGCGCATCCTCGCGCAGGCGTTCGCACTCGAGGACACCGCACGCACGCTCGGCTTGCCGATCACCCAGGTCGCGGAAACCTACCGAGAATTCGGCAAGGTCATCGGCCTCGACTGGCTGTCGGAACGGTTCTCCGTCGGTGAGACCGGGACCGCCTACTGGGAGACGATGGCGGCGGCCGTCCTCGTCGACAACCTGCAGGAGCACTGGCACGCGCTGATCGGCTCGGTTCTGCGGGATGCCTCCCCCGACACCTCCGCGGCGGACGCCGTCGCCGCCTGGCTCGACCGGCATCCGACGGCCGCGGAACGGCTGTCACACATGCTCGGCGAGCTCCGCAGTCGCGATCGGGTGGACAATTCGAGTATCTGCGTGATCGATGCCGAGCTCACTCTCGCACTGACCCGCTGCCGATGACCCCTATCGCCGTAACCCCATACCTCACCACCGATCGAAGGAGTTCGAAAGTGCCTACTCTCCAGCGAGATGTCGCCATTGTCGGTGCCGGCCCGTCCGGGCTGGCCGCCGCGACCGCACTGCGCAAGGCAGGCCTGTCCGTGGCAGTCCTCGAGGCGCGCGACCGCGTCGGAGGACGCACCTGGACCGACACGATCGACGGGGCCACGCTCGAAATCGGCGGTCAATGGGTCTCGCCCGATCAGACGGCGCTGATTTCCTTGCTCGACGAACTCGGCCTCGAGACGTTCGACCGCTACCGCGAGGGCGAATCCGTCTACATTTCGGCCGCCGGGAAACGCACCCGCTACACCGGTGAATCGTTTCCCGTCGACGAGACGACGCGGAAGGAGATGGACCGCCTGATCTCCATTCTCGACGACCTCGCCGCGCAGGTCGGCGCAGAGGAGCCCTGGGCGCATCCCCGTGCCCGCGAGCTCGACACCATCTCGTTCAAGCACTGGTTGATCGAGCAGTCCGACGACGCCGAAGCCCGCGACAACATCGGCCTGTTCATCGCCGGCGGCATGCTCACCAAGCCCGCGCACGCATTCTCCGCGCTGCAAGCCGTCCTGATGGCCGCGTCCGCCGGCTCGTTCTCGCACCTCGTGGACGAGGACTTCATCCTCGACAAGCGCGTCATCGGCGGCATGCAGCAGGTGTCGATCCGGCTGGCCGCCGCGCTCGGGGACGACGTGTTCCTGAACGCACCCGTGCGCACCGTGCAGTGGAGCGAGCAGGGTGCCGTCGTTTTGGCCGACGGCGACGTCCGTGTGGAGGCGTCGCGGGTCGTGCTCGCGGTGCCACCCAACCTCTACTCCCGGATCTCCTACGATCCGCCGCTGCCGCGCCGCCAGCACCAGATGCATCAACATCAGTCACTCGGACTCGTCATCAAGGTGCACGCCGTGTACGAGACGCCCTTCTGGCGCGAAGACGGTCTGTCCGGCACCGGCTTCGGGGCCTCGGAGATCGTGCAGGAGGTGTACGACAACACCAATTACGACGACACCCGGGGCACCCTCGTCGCGTTCGTGTCGGACGAGAAAGCCGACGCGATGTTCGAATTGAGCGAAGAGGAACGTCGCGCCACCATTCTCGGCTCGCTCGCCCGCTACCTCGGACCGAAGGCGGCCGAGCCGGTGGTGTACTACGAGTCCGACTGGGGCTCCGAGGAATGGACGCGGGGCGCGTACGCCGCCAGCTTCGACCTCGGTGGCCTTCACCGGTACGGAAAGGACACGCGGACCCCGGTCGGGCCGTTCCATTTCTCCTGCTCGGACATCGCGGCCGAGGGCTACCAGCACGTGGACGGCGCCGTCCGGATGGGTCAGCGCACCGCCGCGGATATCGTCGCGCGCCTCGGGCAGTAGGCCCCGGCGATCATCGCCCGGCAGTCACGACTGCCGGGCGATGATCGCGAGCAGTAGTTCGGCGCGCACCCGCGCCACGTCCAGCCTGCAGTCGATCAGGGCTTCGATCCGCGCCATCCTGCTGCGCAGGGTGTGCCGGTGGACGCCCATCGCGGCGGCCGCGGACTCCCAATGCCCGTTCGCCTCGAGGAACGCCCGTAACGACCCCAGAAGCTCTGTGCCGTTGACGCGGTCGTAGTCGTCGATGGGTGCAATCATTGTGTCCGCCAGCGAATTGAGTACTTCACGGGTCGCGCTGAACGCGAGTAGGGCACTGCCGGTGAGCGCCGCGAATTCCAGTGGTTCGGCCCCGGCTTCGGCCGCCGACGCCGCGAGTTGCGACTGCTCGATCGCCGCCACGACACCGGACAGCTCCCGTCGCCCGCTCAACCCGGCTCGGACCGCCTTACGCGTGCCCGGGGGCAGCGCGCTCAGCATCGACCGTGCGAAGTCCACGTCGTCGGTTCCACGGAGAAGAACTGTGATCCGGGTGTCGTGGCGACGCGAGAAGAGCTGGCGCCCAACCGTGTCCATCGCCGCGGCGACCGCCGACTCCACCCGCTGCGCGAGTTCCAGAGTCTCGGCGACCACCGTCAGACCTCGCACCATCCCGTCGGCATCGGCCGCGCCCCGAATCTGCTCCCACGCAGGCGCCAGGTCGCGATCGTCGGTGAGCAGCAGACCGAGCGCGTGCGAATTGAGTTGATTCTGCGCGACGCGCAGGCGAGCGGGCTTCTCGAAGTCCAGCGCCAGCAGCGAATTGGCGTGACCCAGCAAAATCTGATCGACGTGGCTGAGCGCCGTCGGACTGATCACCGCCACATGCCCGTGCGGGGT
This sequence comes from Rhodococcus sp. NPDC019647, assembly GCF_044389235.1. NCBI lineage: Bacteria > Bacillati > Actinomycetota > Actinomycetes > Mycobacteriales > Nocardiaceae > Rhodococcus > Rhodococcus sp. NPDC019647. The sequence goes on from NZ_JBIRXS010000023.1 coordinate 106,030, forward strand.
GCTTCCGACACTGATCTGCTGGACGGTGATCGAGGCCCCCGAACGCGCCAGCGACACGCTGCTCGACGCTCCACCCGTTCCTGCCGCCAGCACATCGCGCACTTCGTCGAGGACCTCGTCGTCCGGTCGCGCGGGATGGTGTTCGAGAACCCTGCCGGACAGATCGAGAAGTAGCACCGTGGCTGAGGTGGCCATCGCGAGTTCACGGACGGTGGCGCCGGTTCCACCCGAGATGACGGCCCGCGTCATTCGTGGCTGTGCCCGGGACGCGCGCAGGACCGACTCGTATTCTTGTTCGGCCAGACGGTTCATCACGCGTTTGACGACGGCGGCGAACGGGGTCGGCAACGGCACCTCCAGCAGCGGAAGACCGAGGTCGTCGGCCACGGCGACGAGGTCCTCCGGCACCTCCGGGTGCGACAACCCCGTGCCGAATCCGACGGCGGCCACTCCCACGCCGTCGAGTCCGCGTAGATACCGGGCCCGGTCGGCCGCTGTCAGGGGCAGTCGCAGCCCTGTGGTGAGCAGCAGTTCCCCACCGGAGAGCCACCGGAACGGATCGGACAATTCGGTGGTGATGGCGAAGGTGATCTCGTTACCGAGGCCTGCGGCTCCGCCTCGGAGTTCGAGAGCCAGATCCGGCTGGGACAACATCCAGCGGACGGGAACGGTCATGTCGGGCTCCTGCGCGTTGCGGTCTGGTGTGTGCCACCCTGACCCGTCGATCCCGGGAACGTGGCTGGACAGATCGGCCATCGGAACCCGAGCATCGACTCCATTCTGTCAGAGGACTCGGTACCGGTGACCTGTACGGACACCGAAACACCACATTAACGAATTTCGTTCGTTTGAGGTCTTGCGCCCGAACCCGAGGCTCCGCATACTTAACGAATACGATTCGCTAAGTGATCCGCATCTCACCGGGAGGACGTCCCGCGAGCGGTCCGGCACACTACTCGAGACACGGAGTTCTCCTCGTGCAACCACCGGAAACCCCAAAAATTCACGCGCTCCGCGTCCCACTGACTGCCAGGAGCGGGATCGCCACGTTCAGCGTCTTCGTGGTCGGATACATGACCGCCAACCTCGTCCCGCTCATGATCATCGCGATGGTCGACGATCTCGGCGTGTCCCAGACCGTCGCCGGTGCCGTTCTGACGGGATCGTTGCTGGCATGCGCGCTGGTATGCCTCGCGACCACCCGATGGGCGGCCGCACAGTTCCGGCGGCGGCTCGGCCGGGCGGGCCTCGTCGTCATGGCCTCCGGATTCGCGGCGGCAGCCGTCGTTCCGTCCGCACCGATCGCCTGCATCGCGATCGTCGTCGGAGGCATCGGGGCCGGCGGCGCCGTCGCCGTCGGCGGCGCGGCGATGGCGGCGTTCACCAACCCGAACCGTGTCTCCGGGCTGAGCGGTCTCGTCAATCGCGTGGCCGTCACCGGTGTCCTCGCGCTCATCCCGATTCTCGGCACACGGATGACCAACGCCTTCGGCATCGTGGCCGTACTCGCACTGGCCACGGCACTCACCATGACCTGGTTGCCGACGGCCCCCGACCTCGGGGCAGGCACGACGAGAACCCGCGCCGAACTGCCCGAAGGGGTCACCCGGAAACGCGTCACGGTCGCCGGAGCGTCGCTGCTCGTGCTGTTCGCCGTCTGGGCGATCGGTGAGGACTCGTTGTGGGCGGTGTCCGGCATCATGGGATTCGAGCACGCGGGGCTGACTGAACAGCAGATGGGCTTGGCCCTGTCCGCATCGACTGCAGGTGGTATCGGGATCGCACTGCTCCTCACCGCTCTGGGCTCCCGTCTCGGGCGCACGGTTCCCGTGGCCGTTCTGCTGGTACTGGGCGCCGCCCTGAAACTGGGCTCGTGCCTGACCACCGAGCCCACCACCTACTTGGTGCTCATCATTACGTGGAACACCGTCTACGCGGCGGCATTCATCTACGTGGTGGCCATCGCGGCCGCACTGGATTCGTCCGGCCGCTGGTCCGCCCCACTACTCGGGACCTACCTGGTCGGCTCCGCGTTCGCCCCGCTCTTCGGCACTCTCGTCACCGAGGCCGTCGGCTATCCGTCGTTCGGTGTCATCGTGGCCGGGATCAGTCTCGTTCTGCTGCTGCCGATCACGGCGATCGCCGCTCTCTCTGCACGTACCGAAGCCACATCCCTCGCCGTAGGTCAGGATCCCACCGTGCGTTACACCACGTCGGTGATCGTGTGATGAATTCGATGGACAGGAAGAACACCATGACAGCGAAGGCCACCCACTACCGAGGCGGGCGAATCTTCACCGCGGCCGAGCCCGCGTGGGCGGAGTCGATGATCGTCGAGGACGGCCAGCTGACGTACGTCGGGGATACGGTCACCGCAGACGCGCTGACCCGCGACGCCGACATCGTCGAACTCGACGGCGCTTTCGTGCTGCCCGGGTTCATCGACGCTCACACCCACCTGCTCATGATGGGGCAGTCGCTGCAGAAGGTGGATCTCCAGAGCGCCATTGATCTGGCCGACATCCAGGATCGCATCGGGCGTTTCGCCGCCGACAATCCGACGGCACCCCGAATTCTGGGGCGCAGCTGGCTGTTTCCGGCCCTCGGCGGCCGGCCGCCCACCCGGCAGATGATCGACGCGGTCGAAGCGGACCGTCCCGTGTACCTCGATTCCAACGACGTCCATTCCGTGTGGGTGAACACCGCAGCACTCCACGAACTCGGGATCGACGACCACACGCCCGACCCCCTCGGGGGCCGGATCGAACGCGATCCGGCGACGGGCCACGCCACCGGGATGTTGTACGAAACGGCGGTGACCCAGATCGTGTGGCCCGCCCTCGCGAAGGTGGTCACCGACCACGAACGTGACGTCGCGCTCGCGGCGGCGTTCGAGCGGTACCTGGCCGACGGCGTCACCGGAGCCGTCGACATGGCACTCGGTGCGGACGAGGTGGCGGCGCTCGAGCGAGCCCTGGCAGCCGGGGGCGGCACGTTGCCGCTTCGGGTAGCCGGGCACTGGCTCATCACCCGAACCGATTCGACGGAGGAGAACGTCCGTCAGGTCCGCGAGGCCGCGACGTACGCCCAGCGCCTACAGGGGCCGTGGCTGCGGATGGCCGGGATCAAGATCATCATCGACGGTGTCATCGACAGCTGCACCGCCACCATGAAGGAGCCGTACTCCGACGGCACCAATGCCGAACCGATCTGGGATCTCGAGTCGCTGGCACCCGTGGTCACTGCGGCTGATGCCGCGGGACTCCAGGTGGCCATGCACGCCATCGGTGACGAGGCCTCGGAGATCGGGCTCACCGCGCTGGAAAAGGCGATCGCCGCCAACGGAATCCGGTCGCGTCGACACCGCATGGAACACCTCGAGACGATCACGAAGGACAACGTGCAGCGTCTGGCACAACTCGGTGTCGTCGCCTCGATGCAGCCGGTGCACGCCGACCCGGCGATCCAGGAGAACTGGCGCGCCGTTCTGGGTGACCACCGGGTGGAGCGGGCGTACCCCTGGCCCGAGATGACCTCGGCGGGCGCGGTCCTGGCGCTGGGTTCCGACGCCCCCACCGCGCCGCATCCGCCGCTGCCCAACATGTACGTCGCGACGACGCGCAAGTCCGCGATCGATCCGACTCTGCCACCCAACCTCCCCGAGTACGCGCTCCCGATGGCGGACGCACTGGCGCACGCGACCCGTGACGCTGCCTACTCGTGCTGTTGGGACGATCTCACCGGGCAACTCGTCGCCGGCAAGGCGGCCGATTTCGTCGTCCTCGACGAAAACCCGTTCACCGACGGCGCCGGCTCGTTTCTCACCTCCCGCGTGGGGCTGACCGTCGTGGCGGGCCGGATCCGCCATCGAACCACTCCCCGGCCGCTCTGAAGGCTGGACAACTCGGCGCGCCCAGCGCTCTTGCTTTCACCATTTCGTCAGCTGCCACCACCTTGTGAGGCAGCGCACACTGTCTACCAGATGCACTACGGACCCCGGCGAACGCTTGTCGGCGGGCCGTTCGACCCCACGAGAGGAACGGTACGGATGTCGATCGACGTACTCCAGAACTACATCAATGGCGAGTTCGTCGCCTCGTCGACGACGGAGACCCTCGACTTGATCAATCCGGTGGACGAGAGTGTCGTCGGCCGTGCGCCGGTGTCCACCAAGGCCGATGTGGACGCTGCCGTCGAGGCGGCGGAGCGAGCCTTCGTGTCTTGGGGCAAGACCACGCCGAGCGTGCGCCAGACGGCACTGCTGAAGCTGGCCGACGCGATCGAGGCGCACAGCGACGAACTCGTCGAGGCGGAGTGCCGCAATACAGGGCAGCCCAAACAGGTCATTGCCGACGAGGAGGTCAAGGTCGGGGCAGACCAGCTCCGGTTCTTCGCCGGGGCGGCCCGCATGCTCGAGGGCAAGGCCGCCGGGGAGTACATGGAGGGATTCACGTCCTATGTGCGCCGCGAACCGGTCGGTGTCGTCGGACAGGTGACCCCGTGGAACTACCCGTTCATGATGGCGCTGTGGAAGATCGGCCCCGCCCTGGCCGCCGGCAACACCATCGTCCTCAAGCCCAGCGACACCACCCCGAACAGCACCCTCGTCCTCGCCCGGTTGACCAAGGGCATCCTGCCGGATGGCGTGTTCAACGTGGTGCTGGGCAACGGGGAGACCGGTGCGACGCTCGTGGAACACCCCGCGCTCGGGCTCGTGTCGATCACCGGGTCGGTGCGCGCCGGCATCGCGGTGGCCGTTTCCGCCGCTCGGCAGCTCAAGCGCGCGCACCTCGAATTGGGCGGCAAGGCGCCTGCCATCGTGTTCGGTGACGTCGACATCGAGAAGACCGCCGACGGAATCGCCGAAGCGGCGTTCTTCAACGCCGGCCAGGACTGCACCGCGGCCACCCGCGTCCTCGTCCACGAGTCGATCCACGACCAGCTCGTCGATGCGCTGGTCCGTAAGGCCGAGACGTTGAAGCCGGGGCTCCCGGACGACCCGGACACGTTCTACGGTCCACTCAACAACGTCAACCACTTCAACACCGTCAGCGCGAAGATTGCGGATCTGCCCGCCTCCGCCAAGATCGCCACCGGCGGCAGACGTTCCGGCGAGCAGGGCTTCTTCTTCGAGCCCACCGTGATCACCGGAGTCGACCAGCGCGACGACATCGTGCAGGAAGAGACATTCGGACCCATCCTCACCGTGCAGAGCTTCTCGGACGAGAAGGAGGCCGTGACCCTCGCCAACGACGTCCGGTACGGTCTGGCGTCGAGCGTGTGGACGCACGATCACGGAGTCACGCAACGACTTTCGGCGGCACTCGATTTCGGCGCCGTGTGGATCAATTGCCACATCCCGCTCGTCGCCGAAATGCCGCACGGCGGATTCAAGTATTCCGGCTACGGCAAAGACCTTTCCGGCTACGGCGTCGAGGACTACACCCGCATCAAGCACGTCATGAGCTCACACGACTGACCTCGACTCCCGTTTTCCCATCTACCGTCACGACCCTGAGGACTGCACCCTGATGAACGACATCCAGTACCGGCTGCCGCAGAAGCGAGCACTGGTCACCGAGCTTCCCGGCCCGAAGTCGGCGGCCCTCACCGCTCGCCGCCGCGCCACCGTGGCCGCGGGCGTCGGCTCGAGCGTGCCCGTGTACGCCGCGGACGCGGACGGTGGCGTCATCGTGGACGTCGACGGCAACTCGCTCATCGACCTCGGCTCCGGCATCGCCGTCACCAGCGTGGGAGCCTCGGATCCCGCTGTGGCCGAGGCGGTTCGGGAGCAGGTCGGACATTTCACCCACACCTGCTTCATGGTCACCCCCTATGAGGGTTACGTGCGGGTCGCGGAGGAACTCGCCGCCCTCACCCCCGGCGATCACGAGAAGCGGACCGTCCTGTTCAACTCGGGCGCCGAAGCGGTGGAGAACGCGATCAAGGTCGCCCGCCTCGCCACCGGACGCGACGCCGTCGTCGCATTCGACCACGCCTACCACGGCCGCACCAACCTGACGATGGCCCTGACCGCCAAGTCGATGCCCTACAAGGCCCACTTCGGCCCCTTCGCTCCCGAGGTCTACCGCCTCCCGATGTCATACCCGTACCGCGATCAGGACGGGCTGACCGGCGAGCAGGCCGCCCAGCGGGCCATCACCCAGATGGAGAAGCAAATCGGCGCCGATTCACTCGCGGCGATCATCATCGAGCCGATCCAGGGCGAGGGCGGATTCATCGTGCCCGCCGAGGGCTTCCTCCCCACACTGGTCGCCTGGGCGCGCGCCAACGGCGTCGTCTTCATCGCCGACGAGGTGCAAACCGGGTTCTCCCGCACCGGCGCCTGGTTCGCGTGCGAGCACGAGGACGTGGTCCCGGACATCATCACCATGGCCAAAGGCATGGCCGGCGGCATGCCCCTCTCCGCGATCACGGGACGGGCCGAACTTCTCGACAAGGTCCACCCCGGCGGACTCGGCGGCACCTACGGCGGCAATCCCGTCGCCTGTGCCGCCGCGCTCGCCGCCCTCGACACCATGCGGGCATTCGACCTGCCGGGCCGGGCTCGGCACATCGCCGACCTCGTCCTGCCGCGGTTGCACGCCCTCGCCGCCGAGGTCGGTGTGATCGGTGACGTGCGCGGTCGCGGCGCCATGCTCGCGATGGAATTCGTCAAGCCCGGAACCACCGAACCGGACGCGGAGTTGACCAAGGCTATCGCCGCCCAGGCTCTCGAGCAGGGCGTCATCCTGCTGACGTGCGGTACCTACGGCAACGTGATCCGCCTGCTTCCCCCGTTGGTGATCGGCGACGACCTGCTCGAGGACGCGTTGACGGTCATCGAGGAGATAGTTCGTTCCCTCGTCTGACCCGTGCGCCTTTCTGGTTGCCACCGCTACCAGAAAGGCGCACGGGCGCGAAGCGCCCGCACCCCGACCAGAAGGACTCCCATGACAGATTTCGCACGGCTCCGCACCACCCTGCCCACCGGCCTGTGGATCGACGGCGCCCAGACCGACCCGATCGACGGCGGCACATTCCCGGTTTACGACCCCGCCACCGGCGCCCACCTCGCCGACGTCGCCGACGCCGGCGGCAAGGACGCACTCCGCGCCCTGGACTCCGCCGCCGCAGTCCAGGACGAGTGGGCCGCCACCGCACCTCGGCAGCGGTCGATCATCCTGCGTTCGGCATGGGAGAAGGTGATCGAACGCACCGACGACCTCGCGCTGCTGATGACGATGGAAATGGGCAAGGCACTGCCGGAGAGCCGCGGCGAGGTGAACTACGGCGCCGAGTTCCTGCGCTGGTTCAGCGAGGAAGCCGTCCGCATCCAGGGCCGCTACACCACCTCCCCCTCCGGCAACGGACGGATCATGGTCACCAAGGTCCCCGTCGGCCCCACCCTGGCCGTCACCCCCTGGAACTTCCCCCTCGCCATGGGCACCCGCAAGATCGGGCCCGCCCTCGCCGCCGGCTGCACCATCATCGTCAAACCCGCCGAGGACACCCCGCTGACCATGCTGCTGCTCGCCGAGATCTTCGCCGACGCCGGCCTGCCCGCCGGTGTGCTCTCGGTGCTCCCCACCCTCGACGCCGCCGCCGTCACCGCACCCCTCCTCGCCGACCCGCGACTGCGGAAGGTGACGTTCACAGGCTCCACCCGCGTCGGCAAGATCCTCATCGAGCAGTCCGCCCAGCAGGTGCTGCGCACCTCGATGGAGCTCGGTGGCAACGCCCCGTTCGTCGTGTTCGACGACGCCGACATCGATGCCGCAGTCGACGGTGCGATGGCCGCGAAGATGCGCAACGGCGGCGAGGCCTGCACCGCCGCGAACCGCCTGATCGTCGCCAACTCGGTGCGCGAGGAATTCACCACCAAGCTCACCGAGCGGATCGCCGCACTCACCGTCGGGCCGGGCAGCGAAGACGGCACCGACGTCGGTCCCCTCGTCAACGACAAGCAACGTCGCAACGTGGCGTCCCTCGTCGACGACGCCGTCGCCGCGGGGGCCCGGGTCCGCACCGGCGGTAAGTCCGTCGACGGGCCCGGCTACTTCTTCGAGCCGACCGTCCTCGACGAGGTACCCGCCGGCGCCCGCATCATCCGGGAGGAAATCTTCGGACCCGTCGCCGCCATCACCGGTTTCGACACCGAGGCCGAAGCTGTCGCCGCCGCGAACGACACCGAATACGGACTCGCCGCGTACATCTACACGCGAGACGTCGATCGCGCGTTCCGTGTCGCCGACAAGCTCGAGAGCGGCATGGTCGGCGTCAACCGCGGCGTGATTTCCGACGTCGCAGCACCCTTCGGCGGCGTCAAACAATCCGGGCTCGGCAGCGAAGGCGGCACCGAGGGCATCGAGGAATACCTCGAGACCAAATACATCGGCTTCGCGTAAACTCCCCGCCCCGAGCCAGATCGGAACCCTCAATGATGCGATTGGTCGTTGGATATCTCGCCACCCCCAGCGGGGAGGACGGTCTGGCCCTCGGGGCGCAGCTCGCCCGCAGTCTCGGTGCCCAGCTCGACATCTGCATGGTGCTCCCGCCGGACCGGACGGTCCCGGCGCGAGTCCCGGCCGAGACGGGCTACGACGACATCCTCGCCTCCCGTGCCCAGCGCTGGCTGGACGAGGCGAAGTCGTCGGTGCCGAGCGACATCGACGTGGACGTCCACCTCAGCTTTCACGAGTCATTCGCGCAGGGTCTCCTCGACGAGGTGACCCGGCTCGGCGCACAGGCCATCGTCGTCGGTGCCGCCGGTGACGGACTCCTGGGGCGGCACTCCGTCGGTTCGGTGTCGACGGAGCTGCTGCACTCGGCACACGTTCCGCTGGCCCTGGCTCCGCGCGGTGCCCGGCATTCCACGGCCAAGCAGATCCGGGAGATCACCTGCGCACTCGGTACCCGTGCCGGCGCCGACGTTTTGCTGCGAACCGCGGTGAGAACCAGTGAACTCATGCAGGCACCCCTACGCCTGGTGTCGCTGGTGGCGCTGGACCCGCGGAACGACCTCCGCGACCACCGCGACACACCCGAGGACATCCGCGAACGCGCCGTCGCCCACGCACAGAGCACTCTCGACACGGCACGTTCCGCTCTGCCCGAGGAGTTTCCGATCTCCGTGCTGATAGCCGACGGCTCCACCGTGGAATCGGCGGTCCGCACACTCGACTGGCAGGACGGCGACCTCGTCATGGTCGGCTCCAGCCGCCTCGCCCAACCTCATCGACTGTTCCTGGGGTCCACCGCCGCCAAGATGCTCCGTGTCCTGCCGGTACCCATGGTCGTCGTACCGAAGCAGGAGTTCCCGCACAGTGAGTAGACCTTCCACCACACCCGCCCCGGATCCACGCTTGTTCCCCACCGGAGGTTCGACCATGACGAACGACGAAGTCGCACAGGGGCCCACCGCGGGCGGGGTGAGCGCCAAGGGCCTGGCCACCGGCACGGTGGGGACATTGTCCGGTGCGATTCTCGGTATCTCCTCCGTCGCACCGGGTTACACCCTCACGGCGAGCATCGGACTGATCGTCGCCGCGGTCGGTTTGAAGATGCCCGCCATCTTCATCGCCGGATTCATTCCCATGTTCCTCACCGCCTACGCGTACCGGGAGCTGAACTCCGAATCACCGGACTGCGGTGCGTCTTTCACCTGGTCGACCAAGGCGTTCGGTCCGTACGTCGGATGGATGTGCGGCTGGGGAATGGTGATCGCCACCATCATCGTGCTGTCGAATCTGGCGGCGATCGCCGTCCAGTTCTTCTACCTTTTCATCGCCCGACTGTTCGACAGTCCGGGCATCGCCGATCTACCCGGCAACAAAGTGGTCAACGTCGGCACCACACTCGTCTTCATCGGCGTCGCCACGTGGATCGCGAGTCGCGGCATCACCACCAGTGAGCGCCTGCAGGTCGCACTCGTCGGCTTCCAGATGGTGCTCCTGATCGCCTTCGCCGTGGTCGCCCTCGTCCACGTCGGGGCAGGCGAGGCGCCCGCGAACCTGTCGTTCGATCTCAGCTGGTTCGATCCCTTCTCCGGACTTGCCATCGGCGCCTTCGTCATCGGTGTCACGGGTTCGATCTTCGCTTTCTGGGGATGGGACACCTGCCTGACCCTCGGCGAGGAATCGAAGAACCCCAAGAAGACTCCCGGTCGCGCGGGGCTGCTGTGCGTCGCGACGATCCTGCTGACCTACCTGCTGGTGTCGGTTGCGGCGATGATGTATGCGGGAGTCGGCGAAGAGGGCCTCGGCCTCGGTAACCCGGACAACTCGGAGAACGTGTTCGGCGCCCTCGCAGATCCCGTTCTCGGCAACTGGGGTGGCATGCTGCTGTTCCTCGCCGTGTTCGTCTCCTCGATCGCGAGCCTGCAGACCACCTTCCTCCCGGCAGCGCGCACGATGCTCGCCATGGGCGCGTACGGTGCGTTTCCGAAGAAGCTCGCCGAGGTGTCTCCCCGGTTTCTGGTGCCGTCCTACGCCACCGTCGTCGCCGGTGTGGTGACGGCCGTGTTCTACACGGTGGTCACCTTCCTGTCCGAGAGCGCCCTGCTCGACACCATTGCCGCGCTGGGAATCATGATTTGCTGGTATTACGGCATCACCGCGTTCGCCTGCGTGTGGTACTTCCGGGGACGGCTGTTCACCAGTGTCCGCAACGCTGTCTTCCGCTTCGTGTTCCCGCTGCTCGGCGGACTCATGCTGCTCGCGGTCTTCGTCATCTCGGTCGACGAGAGCATGAACCCCGAGAACGGGAGTGGCGCACAGATCGGCGGTATCGGACTCGTGTTCTACCTCGGGTTCGGCATTCTTCTGCTCGGTGCCGTCCTGATGGTGATCATGCGTTTCCGCAACCCTGCGTTCTTCCAGGGCCGAACCCTCACCCGCGAGACATCGGCGCTGCGGGACGAGAGCGATCTCGCGTCGGAGCCTGCGCCACCAAGCCTGCGATAAGGGTGCGCAGTCCGAACTCGAATGCTGCATCCGCCCGTCCGGGGTTCGGTCCGGACGTGGCCAACGCTGCCCGCATCGGCTCGTTCGCCTCCGGGGCGGTCGCCCAGACCACCTCGGGGGCAGCGAGGTCGAGCGCGGAGCCCAGAACGAAGCTGTCGACCGTCGTGATGGCGTGGAGAACCTCCGCCGGTGAGAATCCGCCGTCCGAAAAGGCTTGCGCCAGCGCGTTGTACATTCCGAACGCCACACCGGATTGCACCGTGTGCGCGGTGAACAGTGGAATCAGCCGAGGATGCTCGGCGTAGTTGCGCCGATACTCGCGCGCCAGGGAGGCCACCGTCTCACTCCACTTGCCGTCTGGGTCCGCCACCACAATGCCCGCCATCACGCTGGCGCGCATCAATTCGACGATCTCCGCCCTCCCCGACACGTGGTTGTACAGCGAGGAGGGCCGCACCTTCAGCCGCTCGGCGAGGCCAGGCATCGTGAAGTCACCGGTGAGGTCCACCAGGCGAATGGCCGCTTCCGTGATGATCTCCGGTGACAGCAGCCGCTGTGATGGCCGTGGCATGAGTGCGCCCCTCTGGTCGATGTTTCGCTGCCGATGGCGGGGTCGAGCGAGAAAAAGTCGAATTCGACACGTCCCACCCCTTGATCGTCGAGCACTCACCCACCATACTTAACGAATCCAATTCGTTTTAGGCAGTCGCCGAACCGGACATCCGAGGACCACAATGTTGACGATCACCGCACCGACCCCTCCCGCGCCCCTTTCCAGGACGCCGATCACGGGAGCGCGGACGACCGAACGCCCCCTGCTCCGCGTCGGGCTGGTGCAGCACCGGTGGCACGAGGACGAGCAGGACCTCCGCGCCGAACTCGACGAAGGAATCGCCGCGGCGGCTCGACTCGGAGCTCAGGTCGTCTTCCTGCCCGAGCTGACGCTGAGCCGCTATCCCGCATTCGTGGAAGGCGGTGACAACCCCGGCCGCCAGGCGGAAGACCTCCTCACCGGCCCGACATTCACCTTCGCGGCCAAGGCGGCGGCCGAACACGGTATCCCCGTCCATGCCTCGCTCTACGAGCGCGACGACCGCGAGAGCGGCGACCAGTACGACGACGGCCTCGGGTTCAACACGGCCATCCTCGTGTCCCCGTCCGGCCGACTGCTGGCACGCACCCGCAAACTGCACATTCCGGTGACCGCCGGCTACTACGAGGACACCTACTTCCGCGGCGGACCGGCCACCGATCCATACCCGGTGCACACTGCCCTCGACGGTGTGAAACTCGGCATGCCGACCTGCTGGGACGAGTGGTTCCCCGAGGTTGCTCGCGCGTATTCGCTCGGTGGCGCCGAAGTTCTGGTGTACCCCACCGCCATCGGCTCCGAACCTGACTTCCCCCAGTTCGACACCCAGCCGCTGTGGCAACAGGTGATCGTCGGAAACGGGATCGTCAACGGCACATTCATGGTGGTGCCCAACCGCCACGGCAACGAAGGCCTCATCACCTTCTACGGGTCGTCGTTCATCTCCGATCCCTACGGCCGCATTCTCGTTCAGGCACCGCGTGACGAATCCGCCGTCCTGGTCGCCGATCTCGACCTTCAGCAGCGAGAAGACTGGCTCGCACTGTTCCCGTTTCTCACGACGAGGCGACCCGACACCTACGGCGCCCTCACCGAACCCGTCGATCACGCCTCCCCCTTCGGGAAAGCCTGATGAGCTGGCGCATGCCCGCGGAGGGCGAACCTCACGAGCGCACCTGGATGGCCTTTCCCAGCGAGGGATACTCGCTCGGGGACACTCCCGCAGCCCACCACGAGGCCCGCAGCACCTGGGCCGCGGTGGCACACGCGATCGCCCGGTTCGAACCCGTCACCGTCGTGGTCGACCCGGACGAGATGGCCGTCGCGAGGGAATACCTCTCCCCTCACATCGACGTCGTCGAGGCCCCGCTGAACGACGCCTGGATGCGCGACATCGGTCCCACCTTCGTGGTGTCCGAGGACGGCAGGCTCGGAGGCGTCGACTGGGTGTTCAACGGGTGGGGCGGCCAGGACTGGGCACGGTGGGACCGCGATTCCAAGATCGGCAAGATGGTGGTCGAGCGGTCCGGCGCCGAACTCGTCGAGTCGACGCTCGTCAACGAGGGCGGCGGAATTCAAGTGGACGGCCTCGGCACGGTGTTGGTCACCGAGACCGTGCAACTCGATCCCGGCCGCAATCCGGGACTGTCCAAGGCCGATGTCGAGGCCGAACTCGCGCGCACCCTCGGCGCCACGAACGTCATCTGGTTGCCCCGCGGACTCACCCGCGACTCCGACACGTTCGGCACGCGCGGACACGTCGACATCGTGGCCGCCATCCCGTCTCCGGGCGTCATCCTGGTGCACGATCAGCGCGACCCGGAACACCCCGACTTCGAGGTCAGCAGGACCGTCATCGACCTGCTGAAGCAGACCACGGACGCCCGCGGCCAATCCTGGCAAATCATTCCGGTGCCGGCGCCGACGGTGCTCCGCGACAACGAGGGATTCGTCGACTACAGCTACATCAACCATCTCGTCGTCAACGGCGGAGTCATCGCCTGCAGTTTCGACGATCCCGCCGACGAGGAGGCCGTCGCGCTCCTGTCGGCCGCCTACCCCGGACGTGACGTGGTAACCGTCGATGCACGACCCCTCTTCGCCCGCGGCGGCGGAATCCACTGCATCACGCAGCACCAGCCCGTGGTGCGCTGACGCACCCGTGAGTACTTGTTAACCGCGGGGGGGCTGTTGCGAAATTGAGGGTCGGGGTGCCCGCGTGTCTACATGCTGTGACCTGCGGTTTCCTGGATA